>DASUEC010000345.1:0-5599 GCA_036275255.1 Limnobacter sp.
CTTGGTGCGAGCATCAAGAAAACCTGCCCTTGCGTGCCGCAAAGGGCCGGTGCCAGCCAACCGCCAGGTTGCTGGCAGGGGCCGAGCCCGACATCTTTTTCGAGGGGCGGCCCCAGGCTCCTTCAGGCCCAGCAAGGGAGAAACAGGTTTTCAGCGAGAAACAAGCCTCGGCACGGCTTGAGGCCAAAAGAGGCTCAGCTTCAGGCCAAAAACCAAGCACAGCTTGAGGCCAAAAGAGGCTCAGCTTCAGGCCAAAAACCAAGCACAGCTTGAGGCCAAAAGAGCCTCGGCTCGCAGCCAATAACCACGCACGGCTTGAGGCCATCGAAGAAACCCGCCCCAAGGAGCCATCAACGCCCCACTCTGCGGCACCGCAGCGTTTTCGGCTACACTTGGCACAGTGCTTTATTCAGGAATGTAGATGGTCCCCCACCTTGTCACCGCCCTCACTGGCCCTTTGTTGGACCTTGAAAAACGCATGCTGGACAAAACCACCGAAATTGAGCGGTGGTTCCGCATGGCATGGAATGACAACTCTCCGCCCTTTTATACATCCGTCGACGTGCGCAACGCCGGTTTCAAGCTTGCACCTGTGGACACCAACCTGTTTCCCGGTGGGTTCAACAATCTGTCGCCCGAGATGCTGCCTTTGGCCATTCAGGCGGCGATGAGTGCAATTGAGAAGATCTGCCCCGAAGCCAAGAGCATGGTTTTGGTGCCTGAGCGCCACACGCGCAACACCTTTTATTTGAGCAATGTGGCCCGACTGGCGGGCATTCTCAGGCAGACTGGTCTGGATATTCGCCTTGGGTCTGTCTCGGATGAGATCACCGAGCCCACCCGTTTTGATTTGCCGGATGGTCAGTCCATTGTTCTGGAGCCACTCAAGCGGTATGGCAACCGGGTGGGTGTGGAGGGCTTGCAACCCTGTGCCGTGTTGCTCAACAACGATTTGTCAGCCGGCGTGCCCCCCGTTTTGCAAAACATCAAAGACCAGATCGTGCTGCCACCGTTGCATGCAGGTTGGGCCACACGGCGAAAGAGCACCCATTTTGCTGAATATGACAAAGTGGCAGATTCTTTTTGTAGCATGTTGGGCATCGATCCCTGGCTCATCAACCCTTATTTCACGCATCGCTCCCAGCTTAATTTTCATGAGCGCGTGGGCGAAGATGCCTTGGCAGAGGCGGTGGCGGACGTGCTGGCAAAGACCCGCTTGAAATATGCCGAGTATGGCATCACCGAACAGCCTTATGTGGTGGTGAAAGCCGATGCGGGCACCTATGGCATGGGCATCATGACTGTGAAAGACCCCGAGGAAGTGCTGGCCCTGAACCGCAAGCAGCGCAACAAAATGTCGGTGATCAAAGAGGGCCTGCAGGTCAGCGATGTGATCGTGCAAGAGGGTGTGCACACCTTTGAGAGCATTGAAGATGCAGTGGCTGAGCCAGTGGTCTACATGATTGATCGTTATGTGGTGGGCGGCTTTTACCGCGTCCACACCGGGCGTGGTCGTGATGAAAACCTCAACGCGCCCGGCATGCACTTTGTGCCCTTGGCCTTTGAGACCCCGTGCAACACCCCCGATTGCAGCGATCGACCAGACGCGGCGGCCAACCGTTTTTATGCCTACGGTGTGATTGGTCGATTGGCTGCATTGGCCGCATCGCTGGAGCTGGATGCAACTGTTCCTGTGGAGAAGGTTGCATGAGCCAGCGCAGTTTCGTGTGCGTGATCGATCCGCTCACCAGCCTGAACCCAAAAAAGGATTCCTCAATTGCCATGATGGAAGCAGCGCAGGCGCGTGGGTGGAAAGTTGGGGTGATTGAGGATGGCGGCATGCATTGGGCGACCGGGCGTGGTGTGCGAGCGCAGGTGAGCTGGATTGGCATTGACCGCGCGCAAAAGCCATGGTGGCAGGTGTTGGGGCACGAAGATGTGGCCCTCAAGGATCTCCATGCCATTGTGATGCGCAAAGACCCCCCCTTTGATGCCGAGTTTGTAACGGCCACGTGGCTTCTGGAGCAGGCCGAGCGAGAGGGCGCACGGGTGTTCAACAGCCCCCGCGCCATTCGCGACCACAACGAAAAATTCACCATTGCCCAGTTTGAGCAGTTTGTGGTGCCCACCCTGGTCTCGCGCAACGCCGATCAGCTCCGAGGCTTTTTGAGCCAACACCCCGACGCCATTGCCAAGCCATTGGACGGCATGGGCGGGGCTTCAATTTTTCGCATGAAGCAAGGCGACCCCAACACCGGGGTCATTCTGGAGACACTCACCGAGCATGGCAAAAAAACGGCCATGATCCAGCGTTACATCCCGGAAATCAAAGATGGAGACAAGCGTGTGCTGTTGATTCATGGCGAGCCCGTTCCGTTTTGCCTGGCCCGGCTGCCCAAAGAGGGCGAGCACCGTGGCAATCTGGCCGCGGGCGGCACGGGCCGGGCGCAGCCTTTGTCTGAATCCGATTGGCACATCGCGCGAACGCTTGCGCCAATTCTCAAATCCCGTGGTTTGCTGCTGGTGGGGCTGGACATCATTGGCAGTCACCTCACCGAGGTGAATGTAACCAGCCCCACCTGCTTCAGGGAGATCATGGACCAGACCGGCTTCCCGGTGGCAGACACCTTTGTGCAAGCCGTTGAAGATGCGCTTGCGGGGGCTCGATGATGTTGGGCCTCGTGTTGGTGACCCACGCGCCACTGGGGCAAGCCATGGCGCAGTGTGTGCAGCATGTGATGGGGAACATGCCCGAAGGTTTTGAGGTGGTGGATGTGCCTCCAGACGAAGACATCGATCTGACCGTGCAGCGCATCCAGGCCGCAGCCAAGGGCGTGTATGCTGGCACCGGGGTGGTGTTCCTCACCGATCTGTTTGGCGCAACCCCCTCAAATGCGGCCGTGCGCGCGGGCATTGAATCGCTTAACCTACCGTCCGTGTTGGTGGCGGGGTGTAATTTGCCCATGGTGCTCCGAGCCCTGGGTTTTCGCAGTGTGCCCATTCATGAGGTGGCCGAGCGCTTGGTCATGGGTGGTCGCAATGGCATTGTAAGCACGGGTGCCACCGCACCCCAACGTCAAACTTTCAATCCGGCCAAAAACGATGATTCAGCAAGACATCACCATCAGCAATAAACTGGGTTTGCATGCGCGGGCTTCCGTGAAGCTCACGCAAACCGCCAGCCGTTTTCAGTCCGAGGTTTGGATCTCCAAACAGGGGCGGCGTGTCAACGCAAAAAGCATCATGGGCGTCATGATGTTGGCAGCTGGCAAAGGGCATGAAGTAAAACTGGAGGCCGAAGGCCCCGACGAAGCCCAGGCTGTGGCCGCCTTGGTGGATTTGATCAATGACAAGTTTGGTGAAGGCGAATAAAGCCTTGCCCCGCAGCACCTAAAACGATAACTAGAAGGCGCCAAGCGCCTCTCAGAAGATGGAGCAAACATGACCCTGGCCTTGCATGGCATCGCAGTGTCGCGTGGTATCGCAGTCAGCCGAGCCCTTGTGTGGGACACGGCCATGCGGGACATTCCCCGCAATCGGATCGACAAAAAATCGGTGCGCTTTGAGAAGCGACGTTTTGACAATGCGGTCAAGCGCGTCACCGAAGAGTTGGCTGACATTCGCGGACAGCTTAGCAGCGACGCCCCCGCCGAGTTTGATGCATTGCTGAACCTGCACAGCCTGATTTTGCTCGACCCCATTCTCTCCGAGGAGCCCAAAACACTGATTGCTGCAAAACTCATCAACGCCGAATGGGCCTTGGTGGAACAGATGGAAGTGTTGCTCGAGCAGTTTGCTGCCATTGAAGACGATTATTTCCGCGAGCGCAATGCCGATGTGCGCCAAGTGGTGGAGCGTGTACTCAAGGCGTTGCGGGGCCATGCCACCGCCTTGCCCTTGCCACCGGAAGGCGAAAATGAAGACCCATGGCTGATCGTGGCCCATGACATTTCGCCTGCTGACATGGTGCAGCTCAAAGGGCGCCGCGTCGGTGCATTTGTCACCGAACTGGGTGGAGCCACCTCCCACACGGCCATCGTGGCCCGCAGCCTGGGCATTCCGGCGGTGGTGGGCGTGCCCCGGGTGCTGGAGTTTGTTCACAATGGCGACCTGGTGGTGGTCGATGGCAAGGTGGGGGCCGTGTTTTTGGACCCCGCGGCCATGGTGGTTGATGAGTATCAGCGCAAGCAGGCCATTCTGGCCTTGTCGCGCCAGCGCCTGAAACGCCTCATCAACACCGAGGCCAAAACCCAATGTGGTCGACGCATCGACCTGCTGGCCAACATTGAGCTGCCTGAGGATGTGAAAGGCGTGATCGATGCCGGGGCCGATGGCGTGGGCCTGTTCAGGTCTGAGTTTTTGTTCATGAACCGCAAGGAGTGGCCTTCCGAGGATGAACAATTTGAGGCGTACCGCAAAGTGGTCAAGGCCATGAAAGGCAAACCGGTGACCGTGCGTACCCTCGACCTGGGCGCTGACAAAACCCTGCAGTTTGATGGCGCTGGCAGCAGCGCGCCGCCAGTCAGTTCCACCTCGGCTTTGGGCTTGCGATCCATCCGGTTCAGCCTGGCGGAGCCAGCAATTTTCCTGACCCAGATCCGAGCGATTCTTCGCGCTGCCAAATACGGACCCATCAAGATCCTGCTGCCCATGCTCACCAACCTGCGTGAAACACGGCAAGCCCTGGCCTACATCGACATGGCTCGAGAGCAATTGGCTGAGCGGCGCATTCACGCCAATCAGGCTGTGCCGATTGGTGGCATGATCGAAGTGCCTGCGGCAGCGCTCAGCCTGCCCCAATTTTTGGCTTATCTGGATTTTGTCTCTATCGGCACCAACGACCTCATCCAGTACACCCTGGCGGTGGATCGGGTGGATCATCAAGTGGCGCACTTGTACGACCCCTTGCACCCCGCCGTGCTTCGTTTGGTGCATGAGGTGATCCAAAACGCTGGCAAGGCGGGTGTGCCAGTGAGTGTGTGCGGCGAAATGGCTGGGGACATACGTTTGACCCGCCTGCTGCTGGGCATGGGACTCACCCAGTATTCCATGCACCCCTCACAATTGCTCGACGTCAAAGAACTGCTCTTGAAGACCGACTTTGATGCCACCCAAAAGCTGGTTAAAAAAATCACGCGCGCCTATGAGATTGATAAAATCGAAGACCTGATGCGCCAGTTGCACCAAGACTGAAGCCTGCGCATCTGGGGGGCCTTGGCCGTGCGAAGGCCTTTTGCGATTTATACTCAAAGACTTGCGGCCTTGTGCCTACAACACCTACAAGCATCAGCACCGTGTCAGACCATCAATCCGTCGGCTTTGTACAGCCTGTTCTTTATGCCTTTGATGAGCCCCTCCTGCTGGAGTGTGGCAAAACCCTGCCCAGCTATGAGCTGATGGTGGAGACCTATGGCACCCTCAATGCCGACAAAAGCAATGCCGTGCTGGTGTGCCATGCACTCAACGCCTCTCACCATGTGGCCGGCCTGTACGAGGGGGACGACAAAAGCCTGGGATGGTGGGACAACATGGTTGGTCCGGGCAAGCCCCTAGACACCAACCGGTTTTTTGTGATTGGCGTGAACAACCTGGGCTCGTG
>DASUEC010000346.1:0-2249 GCA_036275255.1 Limnobacter sp.
GCCAGTTCAGGGGCAGCTGGATTGCCAACAACGGCTATACCCGTGAATTGGCGATTGAAGCTGTTCAACAGGGCCAAGCAGACGCTGTGTCATTTGGTCGGCTCTACATTGCCAACCCGGATCTGGTTGAGCGCCTCAAACACGACGCCCCCATGAACGAGCCTGACCCAAGCACATTTTATGTACCGGGCGAAAAAGGCTACACCGATTACCCCACACTGCAGGCTTAAAGCTGCAAGATCAAGGACGCCGGCCACAAGCCGGCGTTTTTTATGGTCTTCCTGTAACCCCTGGGGCGGCCTCATCATGGCCTCCTGCCCTTTTCGCGGCTGCGCTTCCACAGGCGTGACAAAACCGTGCAAAAGTGCTTTTCCGGATATTGCAATTTGTGCAGTGGTCGTGCAACCCAATGCCGCAGTGGGGACAAAAATCCAGGGAGGTGTTTTTTGTGTCAATTTTACGTTCGCACCCTGGGCAAATCCCCTTGGCCAATCGCGCAGTGGCCACATCATAATCCAGAACCTTTCGACGCTCATGTTCGGGCCGTGCCTCTGCCAGGCGCTGTTTTTCGAGGTATCGATTCAAACCTACAATCGCTTGCCGACCCACAAGCACGGTTAACGCTATGCCTACAAAATAATGCACATAGCCACCGTAACTGGGCAGATACGGCAGCAACTCCACGAAAAATGCAAACACTGCAAACCAGATGAAGCCCCATACAAAAGGCCAATACTGGCTTTTGCGTTTGTGCTTGTAGGCCCAAGCTGCCGCCAGAAGCAAGGGGAGTGTCAACATGAGGCGATAAACAAAAACCCGCAGCTCTTGCGCATTCACAGCAGCATCAAATTCGCTTTGGGCTCCCTCCTCCAGATTGGCCAGTTTGCGCTGCGCAGCACGTTCAGCCTGCTCGGCATCCAGCAAACGCTTTTGCTGCACTTCCAATTGCGCGAGGGCGACTCGCTCGCGCGCCTCCAAACTCTCGACGGTCTGGGTTCTTGCAATCAGTTCCTGGTCTTGCTCTGGCCGATCTGTCGCCTGGCGTGTGGCCACCCAAGCCATGAATTTTTCTTTTTCGGATTCGGTGTCAGATTGGGCAGCGTTGTGCTTCAGGCGCATCTGCTCGAGTTCATCGGCCACTTCACGCTTGTTCAGCTCGGCCTGACGCAACTCCTCCTTCACGGTTCTCAAGGCCACTGGCTCGATGAAGGATTCCAGCAAGGGCCTTTCTTCCACCTTGGGCAAGTCGCCAACAATGGCACCGCCCAGGCCAATCAAAAACCATGCAAACAGAAACGCCACCAACCACAAACCACGCCTGAACCACTTTTCTGAATCGCGAAGTGATTTGCTCATAAACTCGGCTCTCCCATATGCGCTCTGTGCACCACAGGGGGAGTCGATCTAGCCAATCCCCATGTGCTGAGCGTGAAAATTCAGATGGACTTCAATGAAGCTACTAATGAAATAGTAGCTGTGATCGTACCCAGGGTGATATTGAATGTTTGCGCTGTAGCCCATCTTTTTGCAAGCATCCTCCAGCAGATGTGTCTTGAGTTGACTCTCCAGGAAGGAATCGGCCAGCCCTTGATCAATCCGCATGGGCAAATGCTCGGCACCTTCCATGATGAGCGCAACAGCGTCATGCCTTGCCCATGCGCTTCGATCTTCACCAAGGTAAAGGCCGAGCGCCTTTTGCCCCCAAGGGCAGTTCACTGGGCTGACAATCGGGGAAAACGCACTGACGCTTCGGTATCGACCGGGATTTTTCAGAGCAATGGTTAGCGCACCATGCCCCCCCATGGAATGACCCGAGATGCATCTAACACCACTGAACGGCAGTTTGTTCTCAAGCACGGTGGGCAATTCATGCAGCACATGGCTGTACATGTGATAGTGCGCGGCCCATGGCTGCTCTGTTGCGTCCACATAAAATCCTGCACCCAATCCAAAGTCGTACGCGCCAGAAGCATCACCTGGTACCCCATCGCCGCGCGGGCTTGTGTCAGGCATGACCAGAGCCATGCCAAGTTGCGCAGCAACACGTTGGGCACCCGCCTTGGTCGAGAAATTCTGATCGGTGCAGGTCAACCCAGACAGCCAGTACAAAGCAGGCACGGGCCCGTGCTTGGCCTGGGGTGGCAAAAACACGCTGAACCGCGTTGTGCAATTCAGCACATCGGATGAAAGCTCATACTGGTTTTGTTCCCCGTCAAAACAGCGCACACTGCTGAGCAATTTCATGATCA
>DASUEC010000347.1:0-13352 GCA_036275255.1 Limnobacter sp.
TGAATCCGTTGATGAAGTATTCAAGCTTGTGGATGATGAACAGGTACATCACCGAACCAAGCGCAACAAACACGCCGTAACGCACCGTGAGCACCAGAATGAGCGTGTTGGCCATGATGTTGCCCGCAGCCGGAATGAGGCTTGCCACAGCGGTGAACATGAGCAGCAGCTCGCGGAAGGGCAGAATCACATCGAATGCGGGCAAGATGCCATACACAAAAACCGCCGTGCAAAAGGTGTTCCAGACGCTGACGTACACTTGCGCGCCCATCAGCAGGGTAAAGCTGCGCACGTAGTTTTCGAGGGCCTGCAACCATGCATGGGCAAGCGGCTTGACGGCCGTGCTCATTTGGGTCGGCACTGCGCTGCTCATGAGCGCAGCCGACACGCCCAGGATGAGCGCAAAAACAAGCTGAAGGAAAATGAAAAAACTGGCCCCGCCAAAGTTGCGCACGTAGCCCATGACGTCGCCCTCTTCCTTGGTGAGCATTTTGTACAGGTCGCTGGGCTTGCCCGGAATGTGTTGTTTGATTGCCTCTGGCAGGCTGGCGGTTACTGCGTTCAGGTTGCGCAAGGCTTCGTCAATGAGCTGCGGCCCCTGCTGGGTCATGGTGGTGACCACAAACCTGACGCCACTGTTAAAGCCCAAACCAATCAAAAAAACAGCGAGGGCAACCACCGCCGTGGTGAGCACGGTGGGCAACCAGCCAAACAGCACCTTGGAAAACCGGCCATTGAAGCGGTTGATGTGGGGTTGGATGAGGCGTACAAAACCGCGCCGGGTAAACCGGGTGAGCGCAAAGATTGCCAGGCCCGCAATAAGACCCACCCCGATTTTTAGCGAGAGCATGGTGACCCAAATAGCCAAAATGCCCGCCACGCAGGCGTATTCCCAATGGACAGAGTATGGCTTGTGATCGCTGGCGGTGGTCATGGGCTGCTTGTCTTGGTGAGTGTTTATTGAATGTATGACCAAGTGTTTGCAGATTCTATCCCAAGAACAGGGAGTAAGCCCGGTTTGCAACCCGTCAAAGCGATTAACGCCCCAGCATTTGAATGGCTTGCTTGGCCATGGCGTTGACCGACTGGTGCAACAGCCCAAACACCCAGCGGATGGTGCTTGCCGACGCGTCGACCACCACGACCACCGATCGGCCCAGGTAGGCCATCACGGCGTTGAGCATGCCTGTAACCTCCCGAGCCTGCCTGTAACTGGCCTGGGCATAGCGGGCCAGTATTTCAGACATTTGATCCAGCACCGTGAACGCACCCGTGCTGTAGTGGCTCACACCGAGCAGGCTTTGTGCGCCCAATCTGCTTAGCATCTCGTGGATGGCTTTGTTGATCATCTTGAGCAAGCGCCCGCTGAACATGGCCCCCGGCATTTTGACGAGCTGCTCGAAATAACCCGCCTCTTTGTTGTGGGCAGGGTACATGGAGTTCTCCAGGTGCTGCTGCCTGCCCAGGGTGAGACTTTGCATTTGTTTCCAGCTGGCGCCCACCATGCTGCTGTACCCGTTGCCAAGCATGTGCTGCAACGGATTTATTTTGAGCCAACCCCCATCGAGCAGGTAGGTGCCATGCACATAGGGCGAGTGCACAAACGGGTAGCACGGAACCATGGTGACCACATCGGCCTCGTTGGCCACCCGGTACACATGGTTGACGTTCATCTTTTTGCTCAGATGCTCTGCGTAGGGCACCAGCCCAACACGGGGCGCGGCCACGGTGTACAGATAAGCGTTCATGCCAAGCTCGGCGCAGGCTGCCGCATTGAGGTTGGCCAGCGCCCCGCCCAGGCTGTGGCCCATGCAGTGCACCGCCGTGGGTGTAAAGCCCAGGTTTTGAAGCTTGATGAACTCTTTGAGCTGCTGAACATAGCTTTTGAACGTGGTACCAAAGCCCTTGTGAACGGCATGCCCTGTGGGGCCAGGGGCAATGGCAGCGTTGATGTCGGTGCCGCAATCCGCCAAAGTTGCAGTGCCACGCGTGGCAATTACAAGCTCCCTTGAACGGCCTCCGTTTAGCTGGGCCATAAACCCAAAGCCGCTTGCAACAGGGCTGATGAGACCCGAGGTGGCGGTGATGAGATTCACGCTGTCTTTGTCGACGAATGGCAAAGCGTATTTGACCTTGTCTTTGAAATTGTCCAACGTGGACTCTCTGCTTTCATAAGCTTGGTCGGCAAGTTGATAAACGTGATTTGGATTCAATTCCATCTTTATAAAACTCCGTTGTGCTTACAGCGCACAATTTGACTTTCACCACCGACCTCTGAATTTGAGAGGTCACATTCGAGTTGAAGTGTTTCATCCCGAGCTTCGGATCCAAGTTCATAATTTGGCTTGCGGAAATACCAAATCAGATAGTTCGTTCCTTGATAGGCGACCTTTAGACTCTGAGAGACAACTGGATTCGCTGACAACAAATCTGGCCTGAACATCCGCCGTTCCTGAACCACCTCGAATCGGAATTTTCCGTCGTTGGTCGTGGTGACGATGTCACTGAACTTTCCGCCTTCAAACCCACCACTGTAGAGCTCTCGGGTTACCGATACATTGGCCAGCGGTTTGCCCTGCCAATGAATGACGCCCTCGATGGGCGAGCAGTACACAATTTTTCTGAACACAAACGCCTCCGTGGGCTGGGGTGCAAGGGGCAGCAGCAGTGCCAAGACGAGCAAAATGCGGTGCATGGCTTAGGCCTGTCTTTGTTGAACAAACACGCAAGCTAGCACCGCGAACCAGCGGTACGCAAAAAATGGCTGGGCGCATAACCCGAGGGGGTGAGCAGCAACGGTGGGCAGACTAGACATGAAACAAGATGCTGATTTATCGCCATAGTTGAGCGATCACGGTGCTCCACCAAGCCGCATGAACACCAAACCATTGAAGTACGGCGTCAAACCGGTTGAAAGACACAAAATACCTGCGCAGAAAAAGCTTGACCTTCGTGGCGATCAAGGCAAGCAGATTGTGCTAAGTGAGACCAGGCTGGTATTAAAAACTCACGCCAACACCTTCAAGAAACCCGCCGATATGTAATGGATTTAATTCAATTTCCATTCGAGCGTGTTGTTGAAATCAACATTTACATTCTAAGAACCGAGCCAGGGCACATGGGGATAATTGATTTGGCCAAACTGCAAGGCGCTTTGGGCCGAATAGACAACGCGACCGCCTATCAGGGGCTGAATGACGTCTTTGAAATTGCAGCCAATACGCCACCGCAATTGCTGTGGCACACGCCTTCCCCCATGCCATTAGAGATCTTGTCATTGGAACGATCGAAGAACAGGAGTTTGCTGATCGTCTCTACGGGCAATTTGTACAAGATCATCAATTCCACCCTTAACGCCCCAGCGTGTGAATGGCTTGCTTGGCCATGGCGTTGACCGACTGGAGCAACAGCCCAAATACCAAGCGGATGGTGCTTGCCAGCGCACCTCGGCAATCGGACGCAAAGCCCCTGGCCCGACCCTTCTGGAACCGTTTTCCCCGCTCTGCTACTCAAGCAGATCGAGGGAGAATTTCATGAAATTTGCTAAAAATGGTTCTATGTTGGCCCTTTTTTTAGGCTTGGCCTTGGCTGGCTGTGGCGGAGGCGATGGCTCTTCCAGCGGCGCGGGGGTTGGCGAAACTGGCAACACCGGTGGCGGCAATACGGGTGGCGGTAATACGGGCGGCGGCAACACCGGCGGGGGCAATACAGGCGGTGGCAACAGCACACCCAGGGTGATGCTGCGCGGGGTGGCTGCATTGGGCAGCCCCATGGTGGAGGCCACCATCCGGGTGGTGGGCAGCGCCAACACCAGGTCTGTGTCGGCCATCACCGACGCCGAAGGCCGTTACAGCGTTGACGTCACCGGGCTGACGCCCCCACTGCGGGTGTTTGCAAACAACCCCAGAACCAACGAGTTGTTTGCCACCACTTCGGTGGCTTTTGAGGGCGAAACAATTGCAAACGTTAACCCGGCCACGCACGCCATTTCACTGGCCATGGGCGATACGCCCACCCTTGCCAAACGCAATCAGTTGACTTCTGCACTGCAAACCTCGCTGGACGCCTATTTCCGCACCTACCTGGTCACCGGGAATGCGGGCAACTTTTTCACCGATGGCAATTTTGTCGCCGATGGCAATGGGCTGGATGCGGTGTACGATCAGGTCCGCATCGCTTTTGTTGGCAATGGCATTCTGCTTGAAAACCGCGCCAATCCGCTTTTGCGGAACACCATCGACACCACCGTGGCCAACCCGGTTGGCACGCGGCTGGACATGGCAACCGGCAACACAGACATTAACCCGGTCACCCTCAGGCTGCTGGCTGAAGAGATCAACCTTGCCCTCGAAAGGCCAGGCAACTCGCCCGACAAGCTTGCAAATGTGCTCCACCCAGAATTCAAAGACAACAATGGCCTTGTTGCCTCAGACTGGGCAGCGCTAAGCACAGAGATTGGGCTTCGCATCGAAAGTCAGGAGGTGCTGCGCTGCTTTGCAGACACCCCCACCGTTCAGGACCGCTGCCTTGTGCGCTTTTGGCTCAGGGGCACGCCCACGTTGAATGAACTGGATTATGGCAACCCCGATGTAAACAACCTCGAATTGGTGGCTGCAGAGGACCTTATTATTGAGCGGCGCTTGTCCGCCACACCAACGGGCACCTCAGTTGGCCGCCTGAAAGTGGTGGGTGGTCAGTTTCACCCATATTCGGCTTATCTCAACCTGATCCACATTGCACCGCTTGACGTAAGCGCGAACGGGGACCAAACAACGGCTGGCCCGCTTAAAACCTTTTTGCAACTGGATGTGGGTTCTCGGGAGGCTCTGGCCGATGGCACCAATCGCGAGTTCCCGGCGGCAGTTGCAAACCGCAACCTGCGCAGTGTCACCCTGCAGCAAACCATCAACAACGTGACAACGGCAATCTTGGGTGTGAGCAGGCCGGGCAATGGCCAATGCACGGGTGTGCTGAGTATGGTGATCAACCCGGTGGCCGATGCCAATTGTGGAACCCTGACTGAAGTTGCCGACGTGGGCACCCTGGAGGCTCGTTCACGCATGGGCCAGGTGAACCTGTCCGCGTCGTTAAGCATTGCGGTTGGGCCGGTGAACTTTCCGGTGGTCCGAATCAAACGGGGAGCAAGCATCAACATCGCCAACTTCGCGTTCCTGGATCGCAACAGCCGCCTGGCGCTTCATGCGTACGGCCGGAGCAACACACCGCCCACCTCACTGAACATCAACATGTCAGCGCCCGCTGGCTTCAGCCAGGTTTGCATTGCTGCCAACCTGAACAACCTGGATGATTCTGTGTGCGTGCGTTCAAGCCGCATGGTGAGCATACCCAACAACCTTCTGCCTGCAGGGCGGGCGCAGTATTACCTGTTCTCGGTGGACAACGAAGGGCATGCATTTGTACGGCAGTACAATTTGAAGTAATCAAGCGGCGCCAACTGGCCACCAAAATGGCCAGTCCAAACAAGCCAAGCAACCCCATACCCCCGCCTCCACCACCGCCTCCCGAGGTGCCTCCACCCGAGGCACTCGGGCTGCCTGGCTCGGGGGCTTCATTCACGTTGGTTGAACGTGGCCTGAAGGTCTGTTCGTTGACTCCGCTACCCACCAAGCGCACTGAGGCGCTGTTGCTGCGGTTGGTGGAGGCGTCGGTCACAGTGAGCTGGATCTCTGCGATGTTGTTGGCCAGGCCACTTTGAACAAAGACGCTGCTGGTGCTGGTGCCTGCCAAACCAACCGGATTGCCAGACACCTGCCGCCATGCAAATGAGAGCCCGCCGCTGCCCCCGGCGCTGTTGCTGGACAGGCTCGCATCCAGGGACACTCCGCCCGAGCTGCTCACCACCATGGAGGCTGGTACATTGGCCACGGGCCGGGCATTGCCCTGCGATCTGGCGATCGAGATTGCCTCCAGGGGATTGAGCAAACCTGCGCCACAGCTGCTCGGTGTGCAGCCACCCCGGCGAATGCCGCCAAAAAAACCTGCGGTGAAGTTGGCATTGGTGGGGTAGGCTCTGGCACTGCTTCGCAGTATGGTCACAACCTGCGCGGGAGCAAGGTCTGGCTGAACGGCTTTGAGCAAGGTGATGGCGCCCGCCACCATGGGTGCCGAAAAACTGGTGCCTGAAAAGAGCACTGCGTTGTTGCGATTGGGGTCTGGCTGGCCATTGGGCAGCCCAGGGTTGCTTGCTCCGGTGTAGCGGCCATTGGCATCGCCGGGGGCGGCAATTGTTATGGCTCCCTCGGATGAACTCCCTTTGGCCGTGTAGGTGGCAAGTTGGCCATTGGCTTGGGCGGCGCTGGCTGCAATAGCACCCGGGCAGTTGGCAGGAAATTCGATGCCACCGCCGCCATTGTTGCCGGCTGAAATAACCACACTGACCCCAGCTGACACCGCATCTGCGATGGCCTGCCGAACTGCGGCAGCCCCACCGCCGGTGCAACCACTGCCACCAAGCAAAGGCGTGTCTGTGGCAAAACTCAGGTTGATCACATTGGCGGGGTTGGGATTGACGCCAATGGTGGGGTCAACGCGGCCTGAACCGCTGGCCCAATAAAAGGCATCGACAATGTCTGCGCTGCTGGCAATGCCGCAGCGGCCTGACACCCGCACAGGAAGCACCTTTGCATTCCAGTCCATGCCGGTGAGCAGGCTGGCATTGTTGCTCTGGGCTGCGGCCACCGATGCAACGGCCGTGCCGTGGAAAGAGCTGTCCGTGCTGCCATCGCCACAGGTGGAGCCAGGGGGCGGTGCGTCGCCAGGGTCGGCGGGGTTGGCATCGCGGCCATCGCCGTCGTTGGAACCGCTGTCGGCGACCTGGCCGGTTTCGGACTGGCCTGTGGGGGGTGTTACCCGGCTCACAAAGTCATAGCCGGGCAGCAAGCGCCCTTTCAAATCGGGGTGGTTGAATAAAACACCACTGTCCAGCACGGCCAACACCACGTTGCTGCTGCCGCGGGTTTGTTGCCACACGCTGCGCATGCCCAGGGAGGCGTAGTTGCTGCTGTCCATGTAGGCGGCCTGGTTGCTGGCGTAGACAGGGTCGTTTGGTGCGGCGATTGCTGCGCGGCGGATGGGCAGGTCGGGGCTGGCAAACCGCACGCCGGGCAAGGCGTTCATGGCAGCAAGCAATGCCGATGCTTCGCGAAGCGGCGCAAAACGCGGTGCAGACTGCAGCTCTACCAATACGCTGCCGGGCTGCATCATTGGCCGCACAAGCCGCACTGGCACGCCCAAGGACACCTGGAGGTTTTGTATGAGCCGGGGCTGGTCGATTGGGCCTGTGTTGATGATCCAGCGCAGTGGCAAGGGCTGGGCAGCAGGAGCGGCCGTCGCATGGCTTGCAAACAGGGGCAAGGCGGCGCACAGGGCAGCCATGCACAACCTTGGGGTGGAAAACAATGAAGAACTGCGCACAACGACTCCTGCGGGGGGGCTTTGATGTTTTTACCCCCGCAGGGCCAAAAAGGATTCACTCCACCCGTGCAAATGCGGGCGGAGTGCAGCTTGCTTACTGACCAACGAGGCCGCCATCGGTGCGGGTGATGACGATGGTGGCTGACCGGGGGCGGTTGCCAACCACGGGCACCACTCCGGCTGGCGGGTTGCCAAAGCGCCCACCCGGCAGGCTGTAGGGCCATGCGCTGCTGGGGGGGCTGGTCAGGTTGGGCGTGTCTTCACCAGGGTGCTGAATGTTCACAAACAAGGCTTTGCCGTCTGCACTTTCAGTCAAGCCGGTGATCTCGCACTCCACGGGGCCAACCAGCAACCTGCGCAAGGTGCCAACGCTGCCTGCGCGTGTGGTGACCGGCGTGGCCACGGGGTTGCCACTGGCATCCACATTGGTCACGTTGACTGTGGCGCCATCCCCCACGGAGCCGGGCACTGCGGCCAGCAGCATGCAGTTGGATGTGTTGGTGAATGCGCCGTCGTCGGTCTGAATGTACAACACACCGGTTTTTTCAGAGAACCACAGGCCATCTGGGGATGACAGGGCGTTGTCTGCGGTCAGGCCCGAGATGTTGACGTTGGGATTGGCGAGGTCATCGGTTTCGGCACCAAACAGGTAGATGTCCCATTCAAAAGTGACCGCTGCGGGGTTGCTGCCAGCCTCTTTCCAGCGGATGACGTGGCCGTTGACGTTGCCGTATGCGCCTCCGGTGGGCGCGTCGTCGAAGTAGGCGCGGGGGTTGGCGGGGTCTGTGAGGTCGGAGGTGCGGCGAGCGGCGGTGGTGCGTGAATCGGCGCTGTTGGTGAGTGTCATGTAAACCTCACCATTGCGCGGGTTCACTGCACCCCACTCTGGGCGGTCCATGGGTGTGCCCCCGGCAATGTTGGCAATGATGCGGGTATTGAGAAACTGTTCATTGGCATCGGTGACGGTGTATGTGATTGCCGCAGTGGCCAACGTGCCGCTGCCGCGCACGTTGTTGATTACGGTGCCGTTGGCCACGGTGGCGAGGTCAATCCAGTCACCGGTGAAGTCTGCATCAAACCGGGCCACATACAGTTTGCCAAAATCGAGGTATTTGTCGCCAGCCTGCAGGCCACCCATCATGTCGGCTGGGTCCCAGTTGGCGGTGGACACAAACTTGTAGATGTACTCAAAGCGGCTGTCGCAACCCATGTAGAACACCAGCGGCTTGCCAGCCTCCACTGGGCCTACCCAAGCGCCTTCATGCGCAAAGCGACCCATGGCAGTGCGTTTTTTGGGTGTGCTGTTGGGGCGGAAGGGGTCGATCTCGACGTTGTAGCCGTAGGTGAAATGTGCGTTGCGATAATCGTCGGCAGCGGTGGCACCAACGATGCCCACATTCCAGCGGCCAAACGGCTCACCCACCTGCCCGGCGTCGCTGGCGGTGTTCCAGCTCTCGCGCCCGGCGCCACTGGTGCGCACGCCGTAGCGGCGCATGGATGCCTGGTCGTTGCTGCTGCGGCCCGTGTTGTTGCTGTTGCCGAAGTAGCCGGCCCAGTTTTCTTCGCAGGCCAGGTACGTGCCCCAGGGGGTGTATCCGCTGGCGCAGTTGTTGATGGTGCCACGCGTGCGTGTGCCATTGGGCGAGTATTTGGTGACCATGGCAGGTGTGCCGCGCAATGGGCCACTGATCTCCATGTCGGTGAAGGTGTGGATGCGGCGGTTGAATGGCGACGCCTTCACCACGCTGTACTGGCCATTGCTGCCACGGCGTACTTCAATCACGGACACGCCATGGATGTACATTTCTTTGAGTGCCTGATTGGCGTCGCGCACTCCGCCTGTGCTGCTTGCACCGTTGGCATGCAGAAACAGTGGGGTGATGGCTTCGTGGTTGATGACGAGCAAACCCCGATCGCTCACGGTGGGGTCCCAGGTGTTGTTGCTGCTCAAGCCAAAGAAGTACATGCCGTCGTGGTGATCACCACTGCGGAACTGGAATTCTTCTGGGTTGTTGGCGGCGTCTGTGCCGTCGTTTTTGTATTCTGGAATGCCGTTGGCGATTGGATCGCCGAGCTTGTAGAGCACCTGGAACTGGTAGCCCGGTGCCACCTGTACGGAATCGGCCACACTCAGTGGCGTTGAGCTGAAACCCACGGCGCTTAGTTGTGTAGCGCTCCCACCGCTGGCAGCCACGGCAGCATCGCCGCCGCAGCCAGAGAGACCCAAAAAGCCGAGGGCGGCAACGCCCATGGAGCCTTTGAGGATTTTGCGGCGCGAGGGGTTCTCAAGGTGCTGGTTGATGATCTCTTGAAACGTGGGGCTGGAGAGGATTTCCAGCTCGTTGTTGGTGATTTTTGACATCTTTACCTCCGGTTTAGACCCGGCGGATTTTGATGTGGGCATGTTACAAAGCGGTTAGGCTTTTATGACGTGAATATTTAACATAATTAAACAATGTTACCCTGCGGTTGCGCTCTCGAAGCCTTGGTTCGACCCTGGTTGCAAAGCGGCCAAAATTTATGCACACTGGGTTTCCCTTGGCAGTATAGGCAGTTGAAACATGCCCAGTGCGACGAATGAACGCCCCTCAATCCCCTCCAGCAGCATGCGCCATCACGAAAAAGAGCGCGCTTTTCAGCAAAAAATCTGGAAACTCTGGCTGATCATTTTTACCCTTGGCCTGGCAGCCGCCTTTACCAAAAGCGCCTTGGCCGACACAGTGCAAGACCGGCGCGATACGCAAGCCGTGATTGAAGCCCAGTTGGCGGCTTTTCAGGCCAACGACAGTGAGAAGGCATTTTCTTATGCCACACCCAACATTCAAACCCTGTTTGGAAACGCAGCCACCTTCATGCAAATGGTCAAAGAAGGCTACGACGTGGTGTACCGGCCAGCCGCCGTGCATTTTGTGCGGTTTGAGACCGATGGAGCCAATGCTCTACATGTGCTTCAAATGGCAGACCGAAACAAAACCCTGTGGAACGTATACTATGTGTTGGAGAAACGGCCCGACGGGCGCTGGAAGATTTCCAGTTGCGAAACCGAGAGAGCGGCCACCAACCTGATTTGACATGAGCAACGCCGACTTACACACCCCCACCTGCGACATCACGCTGACCGACGCTGCGCAAGAACGGATACTCGATCTTCGCGACAACATGCACAAACCCGCCATGGTTCGGCTGTATGTGCAGGGGGGCGGTTGCTCTGGCTTTGAGTACAAGATCGACTTGGCCAAAGAGCGCAATGAGGACGACATTGTGCTTGAGATCAATCCATACATTTTGCTGTATGTGGATCCCTTCAGTGCGCCTTACCTGGAAGGCACGCAAATTGACTACGAACAGCACACCATGAGTGCACGGTTCGTGTTCAAGAACCCGCAGGCCAAGAGCACCTGCGGCTGCGGCTCCAGTTTTTCAGTCGAGTAAGTGGCTTACAGAATTTTGGCGTTGCGGAACAGTTGATCCACTGTAACGCGCGCCACGCTGGACTCGTCCCGAGCATCGGAGGACGAGTACAGCGTGATCTGCAAGGCACTGAGCACATTGAACAATCGATTGACACTGATGGAGCCTGGATTTTTTTCCAGGCTCGACACGGTGCGCTGGTCGATGCCCAACATTTCGCCCAACTGTTTTTGGGTCAAACCCAGCTCGCGGCGACGGTTGCGCAGCAAGGTGGTTACCTCGGAAATTTGTAGTTTTTTCAAAGCCATGGCGTGATCTGTCGTTATGTAAGCCCCACGCTAAACGCATGTGCATTTGCATGGGTTGACTAACAATGTGACAAACCTTCACACGCAAATCAAGCAATATTTTAGGTCTGCATGATTGGGGATTACACCACCTTGAATGCCTGAATGCCGGTGCGCAGGTGATCCGTCAGTTTGGGCTTGACCTCTTTGCCGCTTTTGCCCACCAAACGGTAATCTGCGGGGTTGAACCGTGCAATCCGCAAGCGGTACTCGGCATTCAAGCCAGGATAAAGGGTGTTGTTGCGGCCATTGGGGCTGAGGTACCAGCTTGCGCAACCACTTTTCCACACGGTGTGCTCGCTGCGGTTGTCCATCACCTTCACAAACGCCTGCTCCACTTCGGGTTTTACTTCAATGGCTTTTAGCTTGCGGGCGTTGCGCAGCTGGATGGCCTGAATCACGTAGTTGATTTGGGCCTCGGCATAGGCAATGACTGAGGTATGACCAGGGCCAGTGAATGGCCCCACCAGGTAATACAGGTTGGGAAAGCCTGCGGTGGTGATGCCTTGGTAGGCCTCTGCGCCGTTTTTCCATTTGTCGTTGAGGCTTGCACCGCCTATGCCTCTGGCATCAATCGGTGAGCCTGAGTGGCGCACCTCATACCCGGTGGCATAAATCACCACGTCCAGGGCATGTTCAGTGCCATCGGCCAGGCGAATGCCTGTCTCGGTGAACTGTTCGATGGCCGTGGTCTCCAAATGCACATTGGGCTTTTGCATGGTGGGGTACCAGTCGGAGCTGACCAGCACCCGCTTGCAGCCAAACTTGAAATTGGGGGTGAGCTTTTTGCGCAGCTCGGGGTCCTTCACTTTGCGACGCAGGTAGCTGCTGGCCATTTTCTGGGGCTGCGCCTTGAACGTGTCGTACTTGAGTATGAGAAAGGGGGCGGTGATCTCGTTGAACCAGTAGACGCCCAAGCGGTTGAGCTTCATGTTCAGCGGGGCTTTGCGGTTGAGCGCCTTTTCGCGCTCTTCAATGCGGCGGTCTGGACGGGGCATGATCCAGTTGGCTGTGCGCTGGAACACCACCAGTTTGTCGACCTGGTCGGCAATCGCAGGCCCAACCTGCACGGCGGTGGCACCTGTGCCGATCAAACCCACGCGCTTGCCGGTGAGGTCCACCGAGTGATCCCAGGCCGCGGTGTGAACCACCTTGCCCTTGAAGGCGGACGCGTTTTTGAACTCGGCCAGCTTGGGTGCTGCAAAAGGCCCGACGGCAGTGACCACGTTTTTGGCCTGAATGGCCTGGCCTTGGTCGGTGGTGAGGTTCCACAACCCGGTTTGCTCATCGTAGTGGGCACCGGTCACGCTGGTGTTGAACTGGATGTAGGGGTAAACGCCATATTTGGTGGCGCAGTGGCGCAGGTATTTGTAGATTTCGCCCTGTTTGGCGTAGCTGTTGCTCCACTCGGCCCAAGGCTCGAAGGAGTAGCTGTACAGGCTGCTTTTAACATCGCATCCACAGCCGGGGTAGGTGTTGTCGCGCCAGGTGCCGCCCACGTCATGGCCTTTGTCGAAAATGCGGAAATTTTTCTCGCCCGCCTTGAGCAACTGGATGCCCATGCCCAGGCCCGATACGCCTGCGCCGACGATGGCCACTTCTAGAACAATGTTGGGGGTGGAAGCCATGGTGAATTGTGTCTCTTTGGTTGATGTAATGCTGCACAGTCTATGGGTTGGGGCAAAAGACGCGTGAGTGTGTGGCGGGACGAGTTTGGAGTCATTTTGGGCCATAATGAACCTTCGCAGTGTTTTTAAAGCAGGTGATGTATGGACTGGTTCAATGTGCTTGCCACCCTTGCCTTGGGGGCTTTGTTTGGGGGCATGGTGATGTTCTCCGCGGTGTTTGCACCGCTGGTGTTTACCAAGCTGCCCATGGAACAGGCTGGGCCTTTTATTCGCGCGGTGTTCCCGTGGTATTACCTGTACATCATGGTGCTTGGCTTGGCCAGTGCGGTGTTTGCTGCACTGGCGGGTGGTGGGCTGGCCGTGCTTCTGCCCAGCGCCCTGGTGGGCCTGGCCAGTGTGTACACCCGGCAGGTGTTGATGCCCCAAATTAACGCGCTGCGCGACCGCGAGCTGGCCGGCGACACGCAAGCCAGTGCGAGCTTTAACACCAAACACCGTTTGAGTGTGGCCATCAATGCGGTGCAACTGCTGG
>DASUEC010000348.1:0-4665 GCA_036275255.1 Limnobacter sp.
TTCAACCGCATCGGCCTTGGGTTCAAACCACTGCACTGTGTGGCCATACTTGGCTTGCAGGGCGGGCGCCACGTCCAGGGTCTGCTGGTGCAGGCGGCCTGTGTTCAGGCTGAACACACGGATGTCCAGTTTCAGGCGGGCAATCGCATCGAAGAGCACATTGTCTTCCGCGGCCAGGCTGCTGGCCAGCGCAATGTGGTCGAATTCTGACGCGGCTTGGGTCAGCAAGGCCTCCAGCGCTTGCACCTTGGCAGCAATGTCGGTGGCCGGTTGATGGGGGCCACGAAACACGGCGATCGGCTGCTCCAGCACGGCGGTGTTGTCGGGTGCGGCTTCAACACTGTGGAAGCGGCTTTGCGCACTGTTGCTCATCTTCATGCCCCTGCGGCAGCAGCCCTGCGGTTGAACACCGGCAGCGAACCATCCGCACTGGTTTGGTAGGGAATGGAAAAATCGGCAAAGGCATTCAGTGCGTCTTCCAGGGACTTGCCCTCTTTGATGCTGAATTGCGTGAAACCGCAACGTGCCAAAAAGAAAAATTGGTCGCGCCAAATGTCGCCAAAGGCGCGAATGTCGCCCTTGAAGCCATAGCGCGCACGCAGCAGGTAGGCCCCTGAATAACCCTGTCCGAATTTGAACACCGGGAAGTGAAAGGCAATCAATTGGAGCACATTCACATCGCCTTGCAGCTGTTCAGGATTGTCTTCGGGGTTCAGGTACACACCCAAGTCTCCTGCTTCAGCGCGTGCAGTCAATTCTGCCTTGTTTGCTTCCCACACAGACAAGTGCACCAGCACTTTGCCTTCAGCCGGAACTGCCGCAGGCGCCTCTTCCGTGCCCACTTCCACGATCAAAAATTCATCGTTGACAATAGACGCTTCACCGTTCAAGGGTTTTGCAATGATGCGGTTCATTTACGCGGCCTCCTTGTTGGCGTACACATGGTCTTTGAAGGGCTCTGCGCCAATGCGATCCAGTGTGTCGATGAACAGTTCGTCTTCATGGCGCTCGCGCACATACACTTCAAGCAACTTCACCACCACGCCCGGTACATCTTCAGCGTAGAAGGACTTGCCAATCACTTTGCCGATGGATGCGTGGTTGCCCTGGCGACCGCCGAGTGTGACCTGGTACCACTCTTCCCCGTTTTTATCGACACCCAAAATGCCAATGTTGCCGATGTGGTGGTGGCCGCAGGAGTTGATGCATCCAGAAATGTTCAAGCTGAGATCACCCAGATCAAACTGGTAATCCAGGTTGTCCACCGCCTCTTGAATGCCCAAGGCGATTGGAATGGATTTGGCGTTGGCCAGTGAACAGAAATCGCCGCCGGGGCAGGCAATCATGTCGCTCACCAAACCGATGTTGGGCATGGCCAGGTTGTTTTCTTTCAGCGTACTCCACAGCTCGAAGAGGTCTTGCTCGGCCACATCGGACAACACAAAGTTTTGCTCGTGGGTGACCCGCAGCTCGCCAAACGAGTACTGTTCGGCCAAATCGGCGATGAGGTGCATTTCAGCGGCGGTGGCGTCGCCAGGGGCAATGCCGGGGCGCTTCAGCGAAATGCTGATGGCCACGTAACCGGGCTGGCGATGCTCGCGTGCATTGCGGGTTAACCAACGATCGAAACCCACATGCTTGGCGCGCAAGCCACGGTTCTGCTCGGCAATGGTGGCCAGCTGTTCGGTGCTGAACTGCTCGTAAGCCGGGGCAGTGAAAAACGCCGACACCCGATCAAATTCCTGTTGGGGAATGACTGACACACCACCTTTGATGTGTTGCCATTCTTCTTCCACCTGCCTGGCGAATTCTTCTGCGCCAATGGCGCGAACCAAAATCTTGATTCGGGCCTTGTAGAGGTTATCGCGGCGGCCGTAGCGGTTGTACACGCGCATCACCGCTTCGATGTAGGTGAGCAGTTCTTGCCAGGGCAGGTCGCTTTTAATCACCGAACCAATCACAGGTGTGCGGCCCAAGCCACCGCCGGCCAGAATTTGGGCGACCACTTCACCCGCGCTGTTGCGGCTCAAGTTCACACCAATGTCGTGCACTTGCACAGCCGCACGGTCCTCCAAGGCACCATTGACTGCAATTTTAAACTTGCGGGGCAGGTGTGCGAATTCGGGGTGGAAGGTGCTCCACTGGCGAATCAGTTCGCAGAAGGGGCGAGGGTCAACGATTTCGTCTTTAGCAATGCCGGCAAACGGGTCGCTGGTGGTGTTGCGGATGCAGTTGCCACTGGTCTGAATGGCATGCATTTCAACCTCGGCCAACTCAGCCAGAATATCGGGCACGTTCTCCAGTGCGGGCCAGTTGTACTGAATGTTTTGACGTGTCGTGAAGTGGCCATAGCCACGGTCGTATTTGTCGGCGATGTCGGCCAGTTTGTGCAATTGTCTCGCACCCAGCAAACCATAGGGCACGGCCACGCGCAGCATGGGTGCATGGCGCTGGATGTACAGGCCGTTTTGCAGGCGCAAGGGGCGGAACTCCTCGTCGGTCAGTTCACCCTTCAGAAAGCGCTCGGTCTGGTTGCGAAACTGGGCCACGCGTTCGCGCACAAGGGCGTGGTCGTAGTCGTCGTATTTGTACATTTACATCACCAATTTTGCGGCCACGGCGGTGAGGGTCGTGGCCAATACCCCGCGCAAAAACCGTTCTGGTACTGCGCGACTCAAATAACTGCCCACTGTGATGCCAGGGATGGAGCCCAGCAGCAGTGCGCCCAACAAACCAAAATCCACAGTGCCCAGGCTGAAATGGCCAAATGCAGCCACCGTGGTGAGGGGCACAGCATACGCGATGTCGGTGCCCGCAATTTCAGAGGCCTTCAAATGTGGGTACAACATGAACAAGGCCATGACACCAACTGCACCGGCACCAATGGATGACACGGTGACCAGCGTGCCAATCACGGCAAAAGCCATCACCGTGGCCACGCTGCGGGTGCTGTCATTGAGCTGTGCTTTTGGGGTGCGCTGAATCCAGCTCACAATCTTGGTTTTGAAGATCAGCGCAAACACGGTCAGCATCACGCAGAATGAAATGGACCAGCGAATGAAGAGGTCAATCGGGCTGCCTTTGCCTGCGTTTTGAATGTCGAGACCGTGCAGAATCGCGATGGTTGCAAGCGACGCTGGCACACTGCCCAGGCAAGCCAGGCCCACGATGCGCCAGTTAACGGTGTTGCGCATGCGATGCACCAATGTGCCAGCGCCTTTGGTGATGGCCGCAAAAGCCAGATCGGTGCCCACCGCCGTGGTGGCTGGCACGCCAAACAGCACGGTGAGCAGGGGTGTCATCAGCGAGCCACCGCCCACGCCGGTGAGGCCAACCAAGAGGCCGACCGCCAAACCGGACACCACATAGACGAGGTCAATCTGAAAGGGCACGCTGTTGCTCTGCAAAATGGTCTGAGGGACTTGAAGTGTAGGCCCCGAGGCTTATAATTCAAACGATAGTTTTTCCATTTATTTATTCCATCGGGGTATATAGGCCCGCGATTGAAAGGGTTGTTCATGAACCTGCACCAACTGCGATTCGTTCGCGAAGCCGTTCGTCATCACTTCAGCCTCACCGATGCGGCCAAGGCATTGTTCACCTCGCAACCGGGGGTGTCCAAGGCCATCATCGAATTCGAAGAGGAATTGGGTTTTCAAATCTTCAAGCGGCACGGCAAGCGCATCAAAGGTTTAACCCCGCCTGGCGAGTTGGTGTATCAAGCCTGTGAGCGGGTGCTGGCTGAGCTTGAGAACATCAAGAGCGTGGGCGAAGAATTTGCCGCGCGTGAAAGCGGGCAGTTGACTGTGGCGGTGACCCACACCCAGGCCCGATACGTGCTGCCCCAGGCCGTGGCCGAGTTCCGCAAGAGATTTCCCAAGGTGAAGTTGATTCTGCTGCAGGGCACCCCAGAACAGTTGGCCCAATGGGTGCGCAAAGACCAGGCCGATTTGGCTGTGGCCACGGAAGCCCTGGCCGATGAGCCGGATTTGGTGACCTTGCCTTGTTACGACTGGGGCCATGTGGCGGTGGCCCCCGCCAGCGCAAAGTGGCTGAAACCTTTCGTTGGCGAATCCGGGCGACAAATGGCGCTTGCAGATTTTGAACAAATGCCCCTCATCACTTATGAAACCCACTTTGCCGGCCGAAAGAAAATTGATGCGGCGTTTCAGAAAGCGGGGGTGACTGTGGATTTGGTGTTGGAGGCGATTGATGCCGATGTGATTAAAACCTACGTTGGTCTGGGGCTGGGCGTGGGCATTATTGCCGAGGTTGCCTTTGATGCCTTCAAAGACAAAGGGCTGGTGGCGGTGCCGGTGGATCATTTGTTTGGCCGAAATACCACCCGGATTGCCCTGCGGCAGGGGGTGTTCATGCGCACATTGATGTATGAATTCATCTCGGTGTTTGCGCCGATGTTGACGCCAAAGCTGATTGACAGGGTGTTGGGGGGCGGGCAGGCCTACGACATCTGACAGTGCAGCGTGAGGCCTTTGGGGGGCCTTGCTGGCCTTGCACTTGTCGCTTGCTCCCTGAAGCACACCGTGGCCAAGCCCTTGGCGACGGCCAATCTGTGATTCCCTCCCTGAGCCTCACCTGAACTGAGGCCCCCCTCGAAAAAGATGTCGGGCTGGGCCTCTGCCCCGTTGGGGCATCGTTCATGCT
>DASUEC010000349.1:0-17139 GCA_036275255.1 Limnobacter sp.
CCCAAAGACTTTTGCTGGGCAGTGTCATGCAAGTTGAACCGCACATCCAAGCGGCCGTCTGGCAGTCGCTTGATGGAGCCGACAATCAGCGCGTCCACGCCAATGGATTTCCATGCGCTGGGGTCGATCAGTGTGGATTCGTTGAGTTCAATGTTGCTGGTGGTGTTGATGGCTCGAAAGAAGCCGCTGCGCACGAGATCGTCTTCAATGATCTTGCGCATGTCCTCGGGCAGGCCGGCATTGCCCTGAAAAGGTGCAGCCGTAAACGCAATTTGATTGGTGCCAACACCCGTGATGTCGATTTTGAGTTGAGCCTGTGCGCCGATGGGCAGGGCCATCATGAATAACGCGCCGAGCAGGGCCTGCCATGCCCAGTGGCGGCCTTTGCAAAGCCATTCAACAAGATTTGGCACCGTGTGTGTGGTCAAGTGAGTCATTGTTTCAGTGTGTGTTAAGCGTCTTTTGGACGGAATGAAAGTAAAAGCACAGGCTCCACAGAGCCATCTTCTGCCCTGGGCAATGGACTGGAGCGTTGCAACGCTCTCTCCACAGCGCTGTCCCACGCTGGCAAACCACTGCTCTTCTTCTGGGTGATTGAGACAATCTCGCCGTTGGGAAGTTGCCTCACTTCAAAAACAGCTTCCGGATTACCGTCAACAGAACTGGCCCCTGGAAACACGATTTTACTGCGCACATATTGGCGAATGCGGTCGCTGTACTGGGCGCGGTTTGTGCTGGTGCCTGCACTGGTGCTGCCCGTGGCTGGTGCGCCACCCATGATGCGGGCCAATTCTTCCTGGCGCAGTTTTTTCGCCAATTCAGGATCGAGTTTTGGCTCTGACTTTTTGGGTTCAGGCTTGGGCTCGGGTTTGGGTTCCGGTTTTTTGGGTTCGGGCTTGGGCTCCGGTTTTTTAGGCTCCGGTTTTTTTGGCTCGGGCTTGGGCAGTTCAATGTCTGCCTTGGGCGGTGTCACCGGTGGCGGGGGGGTTGGCTCTGGGCGTGGCTCGGGCTTTGGTTCTGGCTTGGGGGCGGGCTTGGGTTCGGGTGTGGGGGGCGGGGCGACCACCGATTGATTGGCCTGAAGGTCGCTCCAGAGCACTGCTTCAAATGCAGCCGGCTCTTCGGTTTTCCAGTTCAGGCCAATGGCAAAGAAGACCACGAGGGTGAGGTGGGCCAACAACGAAAAACCAAAACCGGCCTTGTCCCCGGTGTGATCGACCGGGGGCTCCAGGCGCGACACCAGTGCACTTTCCCGGGATATCTTCGAGAGCAGTGCCTGGTGTGCCTGGCTGAATTCCAGGCGGGGGCCGCGTTGAAACAAATCCGCACTCATAGGGTCGCTTTGCTGTTACTTGCCTTTGGGTTTGACCAGGAGCCCCACCTTCTGGATGCCTGCATTTTGCAAAGCGTCCATGGTGTCAACCACGGCTTGGTACTGAATGGACTTTTCGGCGGAGATGACCACCGGGCGTTCAGGTTCATCGCCCTGTAGCTTCTTTACTTCGATGGCGAGTTGACCCAGCGCAACTTCCTGGCTCTGGTTGGTTTTCATGTCTTTCACCACGAGGCTGCCCACTTGCCTGACTGTGACCTCAATGGGGCGGGTCTGTTTGGGCACATTCGAGTTGTTCATGGTGGGCAGGTCGATCACCGAGGGCGTGATCATGGGGGCAGTCACCATGAAGATAATGAGCAGGACCAGCATCACGTCAATGTAGGGCACCACATTGATCTCGTTTATGGCGCGTCGGGATTTGCGGCCAAGTTCAGCTTTCATGGTGAGCCCTGTCAGTGCTGACGCTGAAGAATGTTCAAAAACTCTTCCACAAAGGTTTCAAACTGGGTGGAGAGTCTGTCGATGTCGTTGGCAAACCGGTTGTAGGCCACCACAGCCGGTATGGCAGCAAACAGCCCGATGGCGGTGGCCACCAACGCCTCTGCAATACCGGGCGCCACGCTCGCCAGCGTGGCCTGTTGCACGTTGGCCAGGCCACGGAATGCATGCATGATGCCCCACACGGTGCCAAAAAGCCCAATGTAAGGGCTGACGGAGCCGGCCGATGCCAAAAAGGGCAGGTTGCGCTCGAGCAGGTCATTTTCACGCTGGAATGCGGCTTTCATCGCGCGGCGGGAGCCGTCGATGATGAGTGAGTAATCGGTCAGCCCTTTTTTATCGCGGGCGCGCAAAAATTCGCTCATGCCGGCTTCGAAGATCCGCTCCAGTGGGCCTGCCTCGTGGCGGCGGCTGCTGGCACGTTGGAACAGTGTGTTCAGGTCGCCACCAGACCAGAACTCTTCCTCGAATTTGTCAGACAGGCGCTTGGCGCGCTTCAGCACCGCCCATTTTTTGAAAATGGTGGCCCAGGAGACGAGGGAGATCAACACCAGGGTGAGCATGACCAACTGCACGACCAAGCCGGCCTGCGCGATCAGCGAAACAAAAGACATGTCTGTCGAGATATCCATGACAAAAATCCACTTCTGGAAAAGGGGTTCTAAATGTGTAACGCTTTACTGGATCAACAGGTTGAGTTCGGCGTAAACCTGGGGTGGAATGGGTGCAGGCTTCAGGGTTTGGGTGCTGACACAGCCCACTCGGGTTGTGCTTTCGCAGATCACTTCGCCCTGGCGGCTAACCACTTGCTTAAAGACCGCTGAAACCCGCTTGAGTTCAATCAGTTCCACCGATACTTCAAGGACATCCTCAAGTTTAGCAGAGCGGCGGTAGTTCAATTGGGTGTTGCTGACAACAAAAACCAATTGATGCGTTTCCATGAGTGTTTTCATGCCAATACTGCGTTGCAGGAACCATTCGCTTCGCGCACGCTCCATGAACTTGAGGTAATTGCCGTAATACACGACGCCAGCCGCGTCGGTGTCTTCGAAGTAAACCCGCAAAGAGAATTTGAACGTCATGTAAGGGGCCTTGGTCGTCGGTAGTATGCTGCTGACATTGTAAGGGGCTGTGCATGTATCATGATGTTTGCAGGTCTTTTTACCGCACCCGCACACATTTGCACTTACTTCGCCTACCGGCATACTCAACTGATATTTTTACAACAATGAGAAGCGGAGACCACTGAGATGGCAAGATACATTCCCGTACTGGACGCGTCGTGGCTTTATGTCGAGTCCAAAGAGGCCCCGATGCATGTGGGCAGCATGGCAATTTTTACTGTGGAAGGGGAGCCTGTGCAGGCGGCCATTGCACGCATCGTGAGTTTGTTGCGCAACTCCACCGAGTTTTCTCCTCCTTTCAATTATCGCTTGTCCAACCCCCGTCTTATGACCCTGTGGCCCAAATGGATTGAGGTGGACAAGGTGGATCTGGATTATCACTTCCGGCACAGTGCCTTGCCGTCCCCCGGTGGCGAGCGCGAGTTGGGCACGCTCATTTCCCGCTTGCATTCCCACCCGCTCGATTTCAGAAAGCCCTTGTGGGAGATGCACCTGATTGAAGGTTTGTATGGCAATCGTTTTGCGCTGTACACCAAGATGCACCACTCCTTGATGGACGGTGTGGGTGCCATGCGCCTGATGGAACGCATTTTTGGCAAATCTGCTGAAGATAGCTTGAAGTTGCCCGCCCCGTGGAGCGTGGGCACGGTGCGCAAGAAAAAGAAAGTCGATCCCCAGTCACACTTCACCGATCAGGCCCGGGTGGCTTGGGAGGCGGCCAAGCTCAGCGGTCAATCGCTGCCTGCTGCGGGCAAGGCCTTGCTGGACCTGATGAAGGAGGCGGTCAAACCCACGGATCCTGCGCTGGCCACCCCGTTTTCCGGGCCCAAATCGATTGTGAACGGCAGGGTGGGGGGGGCACGCCGCTTGGCCACGCAAACCTATCCTTTGGAACGCATTCGCAAAGTGGCTGAAGCCGCGGGCGTGAGCGTGAACGATATTTTTCTGGCGATTTGCTCCAGCTCGCTGCGCCGTTATCTGCTGGAGCGCAATGCTTTGCCCGATGAGCCGCTCACGGCGGGTTTGCCGGTGTCGGTTCGCCCTGCAGATGATCTGGACGGTGGCAATGCGATCAGCTTTATTTTGGCCAACCTGTACACCACCGAGGCAGATCCACTGGAACGCCTGAAACAAATCAACCGCTCCACGCAAATGGCCAAAGCCAATTTGCAGGCGATGCCCAAAGAGGCCATCAACAATTACACCATCATGCTGATGGCACCGATGATGTTGCAATTGGTGACGGGTTTGGGCGGGTTGACACGGCCAATTTTCAACACCGTGATTTCGAATGTGCCTGGGCCATCGCAAGACTTGTATTTCTCGGGTTGCCGCCTGGAGCAGTTCTATCCCATTTCCCTCATTCCACACGGCCAGGCGTTGAACATCACGGTGGTCAGTTACGCGGGTCAGTTCAACGTGGCCTTCACCGGTGACCACGATGCGCTGCCTTCCATGCAGCGTTTGTCAGTGTACACCGGCGAGGCGCTGGAAGAATTGGAACAACTGTTGGGCGCACCTTGGAAGCCCGCCAAAGTGGCCAGGGCTGCCCCTGCACCAGCTACGGCCAAAGCAGCGAGTGCCAAGCCAGCAGCGCGCAAGCGCGTCAGCAAAGTGGCGGAAGATTAAAGCAGGTCGCCCTGTGCAAGGTTTGCGCTGGTCAGGTTGGCTGGCGCAGCCAAACCAAAATGGGCATAGCTGTTGAGCGTGGCAATGCGCCCACGCGGCGTGCGTTGCAGGTAGCCTTGTTGAATCAGGTAGGGTTCGAGCACGTCTTCGATGGTGTCTTTTTCTTCACCAATGGCGGCGGCAACGCTCTCCAGGCCCACGGGCCCGCCATTGAACTTGTGGATGATGGCCTCCAGCAGCCGCCGGTCCATGGGGTCCAGCCCCACCTTGTCGACATCCAGCATGGTGAGTGCCGCGTCCGCCACCGCGGCGGTGATCACCCCTTGTGCCTTGACCTGTGCATAATCGCGCACGCGCCGCAGGAGGCGGTTGGCAATCCGGGGGGTTCCGCGTGAACGCCGCGCAATTTCGAGGCAGCCCTCGGGTTCGTGGGGGGTGTTGAGCAAATTTGCCGAGCGGGCCACAATGCGGGCGAGTTCTTCCGGGCTGTAAAACTCCAGCCGCGACACAATGCCGAATCGGTCGCGCAGTGGGTTGGTGAGCATGCCAGCCCGGGTGGTGGCCCCCACCAGGGTGAATGGCTGCAGATCCAGTTTGACGCTGCGTGCTGCCGGGCCTTCGCCAATCATGATGTCGATTTGGTAGTCCTCCAGCGCCGGGTAAAGGATTTCTTCCACGACGGGGGACAGCCGGTGTATTTCGTCGATGAACAGCACATCGTTGGCTTCCAGGTTGGTGAGCAGGGCTGCCAGGTCGCCTGGCCGCTCCAGCACCGGGCCAGAGGTTTGGCGCAGGTTCACACCCATTTCCCGGGCCAGAATGTGAGCCAGCGTGGTTTTGCCCAGGCCTGGGGGGCCGAACAACAGCACATGGTCGAGCGCTTCCTGGCGGGCTTTGGCAGCGGCAATAAAAATGTCCAGTTGGTCCCGGATTTTTTGCTGCCCCACGTATTCGTCCAGTTGCTTGGGGCGCAGGGCGCGTTCAAAGGCTTCTTCGGAGGCGCTAACCGGGGCGGGGCTGATGAGGCGGTCGGGTTCTATCATGGCTTAGTGTTTGGACAGGTTGCGCAACGCGAGCTTCAGGCCGTCGGTGACGGTGGTGCCTTCGGGCAGGCCTTTGCAGGCCAGCGCCGCTTCTTTGTCAGAATAACCCAGGGCGCACAGCGCTTGCACAATTTCGTCGGTGCCGCTGCCTGGTGCCGCGCCTGGCAGCACGCTGCTGGCCTGGCCACCCAAGGCAACAATTTGCCCTTTCAATTCGAGCAGAAGGCGTTCGGCTGTTTTTTTGCCGATGCCTGGAATTTTTACCAAGCGCGCAGACTCTTGACTTTGCACCGCCAGCAAAAAATCACTGGTGCTGATGCTGGATAAAATCGCCAAGGCCGTGCGCGGCCCAATGCCCGACACCTTGATGAGCGTTTTAAACAGGGTTTTTTCGTCGCTGCTGCCAAAGCCGTACAGGCTGTGTGCGTCTTCCCGAACCACCAGGTGGGTGTGCAGCGCACAGGTCGAGTGAAGTTCTGGCAAGTTGAAAAAAGTGCTCATGGGCACTTGCAATTCGTAGCCCACGCCTTGCACGTCCAACACAATCCATGGGGCGTTTTTTTCAATCAAGATGCCTTTGAGGCGGCCGATCATGGTGCTTTGTCTCCGGAAGGGGCCAAGGGTGGTGCGTTTGCGGTACTGTGCAAATCACCAGTGTTTGGTTTGATTATATGCCATTCGCGGGAATGTGCTTCGTATTCAACGCCAACTGGTGCGGCCTTTGCGGGTGCGTGTGCGCAATGCCCCTGCCGGCATGCCCCCACCGGCCATGGCCGACAGCATTTTGTTGCTCTGCGCATGGGTGAGTGCTGCTGCCAATGCATCTGCCGCATCGGCGGTGGGTGTGGCGGGCAGCTTGAGCAAGCGTTTCACCATTTCCTGCACTTGGGCTTTGTTGGCTTTGCCGTGCCCGGCGATGGCTTGTTTGATTTGCAAGGCGGTGTATTCAACCACGGCCAGTTGGCTGTGGGTGAGCGCGGTGAGTACAGCACCGCGCGCCTGACCCAGCAGCAGGGTGGATTGTGGGTTGACGTTGACGAAGACGATTTCCACCACCGCGACCTGCGGTTTGTAGAGCTCGGCGAGCTCGCACAAACCAGCAAACAAAGTGTGCAGACGCTGGGGCAGGGAGGCTTCTGATGCAGTGCGTATGACACCGCTGGCCACATACTGCTGGTGGGCCCCCTGCACATCCACCACGCCATAGCCGGTGATGCGCAAGCCGGGGTCGATGCCGAGGATGCGCATGGTGGGCAGGGTGCTTAGTGGCGGAAGTGGCGAATGCCGGTGAGCACCATCACGATGTTTCGTTCATCGGCGGCGGCAATCACTTCATCGTCGCGCATGGAGCCGCCGGGTTGAATCACGCAGCTGGCACCAGCATCCACCACCACATCCAGACCATCGCGGAACGGGAAAAATGCATCGGATGCGACTGCGCTGTCGGCCAGGGTGAGGCCAGCGTTTTGCGCCTTGATGGAGGCGATGCGTGCAGAGTCGACGCGGCTCATTTGGCCTGCGCCCACGCCCATGGTCATGCCATCTTTACAAAACACAATCGCATTGCTTTTGACGAACTTGGCGCAACGCCATGCAAACATGAGGTCGCCCCACTGCTGTTCGGTGGGCTGCCGTTTGCTAACCACGCGGATGTCGGCCTGTTGCACGTTGTGTACATCCGGGCTTTGCACCAGCAAGCCGCCGCCAACGCGTTTGTAATCGAAGCGGTGGTTGCCATGGTCCAGCGGAATTTCAAGCAGGCGTACATTTTGTTTGGCTGCAAACACGGCGCGTGCCTGCTCGTCAAATTGTGGTGCAATGACCACTTCCACAAACTGTTTGCTCACCGCCTGGGCGGTGGCTTCGTCTACCGGGCGATTGAATGCAATGATGCCGCCAAATGCGGAGGTGGGGTCGGTTTTAAAAGCCTTGCCATAAGCTTCGAGGGTGCCAGTGCCCACTGCCACGCCACAGGGGTTGGCGTGTTTGATGATGACGCAGGCCGGTGCGTCGAATGTTTTGACGCATTCCCAGGCCGCATCGGCGTCGGCTATGTTGTTGAAACTCAGTTCCTTGCCTTGCAGTTGCCGGTAGTTGGCCAGCAGGCCGACGGGCGCCTTGGCCTCGCGGTAAAACGCGGCGCTCTGGTGTGGGTTCTCGCCGTAACGCATGTCTTGCACTTTGTGGAATTGCAGGCTGAGCACCTCGGGGTACTCTGCGCGTGCCGGCGTGTCGGTGAGCGCACCATCCGTGCCTTGCAGGCTGGTCAGGAAGGCCGCAATCGCGCCGTCGTAACGGGCGGTGTGGGCGAATGCTTTGGCGGCCAACTTCGCGCGGGTGCCCAGTGAGGTTGCGCCGTCGCTGGCTTTGATTTCGTCAATCACCTGGTTGTAATCGGCCGGGTCCACCAGAATGGTCACGCCGGTGTAGTTCTTTGCGGAGGCACGCACCATGGCCGGCCCGCCAATGTCGATGTTTTCTATGGCGTCTTCCAGTTTGACCCGATCGGCCGCTGTGGCTTGGTCAAAGGGATAAAGGTTGACTGCCACCAAGTCGATGGGGCCAATGCCATGTTCCTGCATGGCATCCAGGTGGCTCTGCAAATCCCGCCGGGCCAAAATCCCGCCATGAATTTTTGGATGCAGAGTTTTTACCCGGCCGTCCATGATTTCAGGAAAGCCAGTGTGGCTGCTCACTTCTTTCACAACCAAACCCTTGTCAGCCAGCAGTTTGGCAGTGCCGCCGGTGGACAGGATTTCTACGCCACGTTCGGCCAGGGCTTTGGCCAGTTCGAGGATGCCGGTTTTGTCAGACACGCTCAGCAGTGCGCGCTTGATGCTTGGATTTTGGTTCATGGTGGGGGCTTTAAAAAATCAAATGAGTCCGTGCTGCTGCAGTTTTTTGCGCAGGGTGTTTCGATTGATGCCCAGCATCTGGCTGGCAATGGTTTGGTTCATGTTGGCTTTTTCCATGACCACTTCCAGCATGGGGCGTTCCACGGCTGAGAGCACCATGTCGTAGACCGACTTTGCGCTTTCGCCTTCCAGGTCGTCGAAAAACTTGTCCAGGTTGCTGCGTATGCACTCTGAAATCGTGACGGGGGCGAGGTTGCTGTCAAGTGGTTTCATGCTGCCAGTCTTCTTGTTGTGTTGTTTGAGGGGGCTTTGTTGGGGTCTGCAAAAAATGCCAACCCACTGTTGCGCCAACCATTGAAAAACGCATCCACGATACGCAATTGCGCATCGGTGGACTGGGCCAACATCAGTTGGTCAATCACGGGATGGTTTTTTCCGGCTGGGCCGCAAAGATACCATTGCAAATGCTTCCGGGCGGTGAGCAAGCCCGTTTTTTCTCCATAAAAAGCGTGATGATCACGCAGATGTTCCAGCAGGACGGTGTGGGCTTCGTCCAGGGTGGGGGGAAGCCGATGTTCGCCTGTTCGCAAAAAGTGCAGCACTTCCCGGAAAATCCAGGGGTTGCCTTGTGCGGCCCTGCCGATCATCAGTCCATCTGCGCCGGTGTATTCCAGCACGTGTTTGGCCTGCTCGGGCGTGGTGATGTCACCATTGGCAATCACCGGAATGCGGACCGAGCGCTTGACCTGTGCAATGGTGTCGTATTCTGCATGGCCGCTGTAGCCGCAGGCGCGTGTTCGACCATGCAGGGTAAGCAGGGCCACGCCGATGTTTTCGGCCATTTGGGCGATGTGCACCGCATTCTTTTGATCGGGCGCCCAACCGGTGCGGTATTTGAGGGTTAGCGGTACGCCACGCGTTGCGCACACGGCATGCACCGCGCGCAGAATTTTCTCCACCAGGTTCTCGTGGCGCAGCAAGGCAGAACCGGCTGCCACGGCGCACACTTTTTTGGCAGGGCAGCCCATGTTGATGTCGATGATTTGAGCACCGCGCTCAATGTTGTAAGCAGCGGCGTGCGCCATCATGTCGGGGTCGGCGCCAGCAATTTGCACCGCAACAGGTTTGGTTTCGCCGTGGTGATTCAGTCGCCGCGTGCTCTTGTCAGTTTTCCACAATTGGGGGTTGCTGGCTGCCATTTCAGACACCGCATGCCCAGCCCCCAGTTTTTTGCACAACTGGCGGAAAGGTCTGTCTGTCACGCCTGCCATGGGCGCGAGAAACAGATTGTTGGGCAGGGTGAAGTGGGCGAGCTGCACGATTTGCACAAAAAATAAGCAATATTCGAGCGGCCCATTGTAACGGGCTGGGCGTTTTAATTCGACCCAAAATCAGAAAAAAATCCCAAATTTTTTACTTGACTTCTGTTTGTCAAAGTGGTCCGCAAGGCCCGTCGGTCATTGTGTTATGGGGTCGTTTGAATCAGTTCAATTTTGTAGCCATCGGGGTCTTGCACAAAGGCAATCACGGTGCTTCCTCCCTTCACGGGCCCAGCCTCGCGCGTTACTTTTCCGCCAGCCTGCCTGATGCGCTCACAAGTGGCGTGGGCATCCTCAACTGCGATGGCAATGTGGCCATAGGCGGTGCCCAATTCGTATTCGCTCACGCCGTGGTTGTAGGTCAACTCGAGCACGGCATGTTGGGATTCTGGCCCATAGCCAAGAAATGCCAGCGAGTAACCCTGCTCTGGTCTTTCGGTGGTGCGCAGCACATGCATGCCCATTACCCGGGTGTAAAAATCGATGGCGCGTTGCAGGTCGCCAACACGCAGCATGGTGTGAAGAATTCTCATAACAAGGGGACCTCGGCGGGGTTGATCAAGGCAAGCTCCTGGTGCGGCTCACGGTAGTGAGGCATCAGGGTCTCCAGCACATGCCAGAAGCGTGGGCTGTGGTTCATTTCAATGAGGTGCGCCATTTCATGCGCAATCACGTATTCAATCAATTCGGGGCGGTGGTGCACCAGCCGCCAATTCAGGCGTATTTGCCGCTTGCTGTTGCATGAGCCCCAACGGGCTGCGGGGCTGCTGAGGTGCAGTGTGTGGGGCGGCAATTTGTGCCGCTGCACCAATTGCTTGGCCATGTGTTGAAACACGTCTTTGGCATGCAGCTTGAGCGCTTTTTCCAACATCAAGACGCGTTGCTCCGCTGGCCCCTCGGGCAAGGCGATCACCTGGGTCCATGGGTTCACCAAGGGCTTGCTGCGCAGTGGGAGGTCTTCAAGGCGGTAGGGGGCACCCCGCACGGGAATGGGGCGATTGCTCTCCAACAGGGCCTGGAGGGTGGTGGTTTTTTGCTGGCGAGCCTGCCATTGGGCCAGGCGGTGTTCTATCCAGCGGGATTTGCTGGCGATGATGCGTTCAAGTTCGGCTTGCGGCAGGCGCTGCGGTGCAGAAATCTGCAAGCCGGTGTCGTTGATCAAAAACCCCACTGAGCGGCGCGCGCTGCGCTTGAGCGTGTAGGTGCAGGGCCCCCACGGCAGCAACAGGGTGTACTGCGCTGTGTGATCCGCAGGCGTGTGGGGCCGTGTGCTCATGCTGCTGTGTGCGGTGTTTAACTGGACTTGTCAATCAGCGGGGTGTCTGGCCCATTGTAGCGATGGGGGCTGATTTTGTGCATTTCGCCTTCAATCCATTCTTCAACCTTGGCCATCAGGCTGTCGGCGTCGTGGCCTGCCGGGCTGATGGGTGGGCCAAACCGCAAAATAACTGTGCCGGGTTTTTTGAAGAAGCTTTTGCGCCCCCAGCACTCGCCTGCGTTGTGCGCCACGGGCACCACTGGCGTGTTGGTGGCCACGGCCAGGCGGGTGCCGCCGGTTTTGTAGCGGCGTTTGTAGCCTACGGGCACGCGAGTGCCCTCGGGGAAAAACATCATCCAGGCGCCATCCCGCATGCGCTGGCCGGCCACAGTCTTGACCTGCTCAAAGGCTTCTACACCCTTGGTGCGGTTGATGGGGACCATGCGAAGCACCCACAGCGCCCAACCAAAAAATGGCACGTATTGCAATTCCTTCTTGAAAACCAGACACAACTGACGCGGCAACAGGTTGGCGGGAATGGCGAAGGTTTCCCACGCCGATTGGTGTTTGGCCAGCACGATTGCGCCAGTGTTGGGCAAGTGCTCTTTGCCTTCGACCACATATTGAATGCCGCACAGGTGTTTGAGCAGAAAAATGTTGATGGCATTCCACCAGCACGCAAAAGTGTAACGCTGCTTGAGGTTGAGAAAAGGTGCCAGCAGCAGCAGCAAGGTGGCGTGCAGCGGGGTGTACACCACGGAGTAGATGAAGAAGAGTATCGAACCAAGAACGGATCTCACCGAAGTCTCCTGAGTATTTGTTGTGGGTTGCGTTCAGTTTGCAAAAGGATCGTCGGGCACCAGGTGCTCGGCCACTGCCATGAGGTTGTCGAATACGGTGGTGCCTGCTGGCAATTCATCCTTTTTGCTTTCCCAGGTTTTTTTTCCTTTGCCGGTTTTGACCAGAAAGGGCACACAGCCTCGGGCGGTGCCAGCCTGTAGGTCGCGCAGGGAGTCTCCCACGCAGGGTACGCCTTGAAGACTCAGGCCCATGCGCTTTTCGATTTCTTCAAACAAGCCCGGCTTGGGTTTGCGGCAATTGCATTTGTCGTCTGGGCCATGCGGGCAAAAGAAGATGCCGTCGATGTGTGCGCCAGCCTCGTTGGCCAGGTGATGCATTTTTTTGTGCATGGCCGAAAGCGTTTCCAGGTCGAACATGCCGCGGGAAATGCCGCTCTGGTTGGTGGCCACAGCCACGCGGTAACCGCCACGGTTGAGCCGCGCAATGGCATCCATGCTCCCCGGTATGGGTATCCATTCGTCCGGCGATTTGATGTATTCGTCCGAATCTTCGTTGATCACGCCATCCCGGTCGAGAACGATGAGTTTCATGGGGGGTCCTTGCGCTGGGCGCTGCGTGTTTAAACCGCCAGTTGAGAAATGTCTGCGACTCGGTTCATCAAGCCGTGAAGATGTGCCAACAGGGCGATGCGGTTGTTTTTCAGTTCCACGTTGTTGTCCATCACCATCACCCCGTCAAAAAACGCGTCCACGGCAGGCTTCAATGGGGCGAGCAGCAAAAGCGCCTGCTGGTAATCGCCTGCATTGAATGCGGCGTTGGCCGTGGGCTCCACGTCTTGCACCTGCAGTGCCAATTGTTTCTCGGCGTCCAGTTGCAACAGTGCAGGGTTGACCTGTTTGCCCACCTGCTCTGCCTTTTTAAGGATGTTGTTGATCCGCTTGTTGGCGGCGGCCAGGGCTTGCGCTTCGGGCAGTTGAGCAAAAGCGCGCACGGCTTGCAGCCGCTTGGGCAGGTCGGCAAAGCGGCTGGGGTTCTGGCTGAGCACGGCCTCCACTTCAGCCGTGCTGTAGCCTTGGTCTTTCAGGTAACCGCGCAGGCGGTCTTGCACAAAAGCAGCCAGCCCCTCGGTGCCTGCTTTGAAGTCGGCAAACCCGACAAACAGTTTGCCAGCCTCGGCGAGCATCGCGTGGAGGTCCAGAGGCAGGTCTTTTTCGATGACCATGCGAATCACGCCCAGCGCATGGCGGCGCAGGGCGAAGGGGTCTTTGTCGCCTGTGGGAATGAGCCCGATGCCATAAATACCCACCAGGGTCTCCAGTTTGTCGGCCAGCGCCACGGCCAGACCCACAGGGTTGCGTGGCAACTGGTCGCCCGCAAAGCGCGGGCTGTAGTGGTCGGCAATGGCCTGTGCCACGTCGGGATGTTCGCCATCGTGGCGGGCGTAGTGCTCGCCCATGTTGCCCTGCAATTCGGGAAATTCGCCCACCATGTCGGTGAGCAGGTCGGTTTTGCACAGCAGGGCAGCGCGTTTGGCCTGGTCAGCGGGCGCACCGGTGACGGGGGCGAGCATCTCCGCCAACGCCACCAATCGAGCGTTGCGGTCTTTCTGCGTGCCCAGCTTGTTGTGGTACACCACGTTGGCCAGGCCAGGCAGGCGGCTCTCCAGCGTTTTTTTGCGGTCCTGGTCGAAAAAGAATTTGGCGTCGGCCAGGCGGGCCCGCAACACGCGCTCATTGCCGCTGGTGATGAGTGCTGGCGTTTGTGTCAAAAGATTAGACACCAACAGGAAGCGGTTTTTCATCTTGCCGTTCTGGTCAGTGATTGCGAAGTATTTCTGGTTGGCCTGCATGGTGAGTATGAGGCACTCTTGCGGCACTTCCAGAAACTCTTTTTCAAAGCCAGCCTCATACACCACGGGCCACTCCACCAGCGCACACACCTCGTCGACCAGCGCGTCGGGTTGCACCACCTTGTCGCCAGCAGCCTGGTGGGCCAGGGCTTGCTCAATGGCGGCCTTGCGTTCGCCAAAACTGGCAATCACCTTGCCTTCTTCACGCAACTGGCTCTCGTAGCTGTCTGCACTTTGAATGTTCAGCAAGGCCTTGCCCAGGAAGCGGTGTCCGCCGGTGATCCGGTCGCTCTCCAGACCAAGCACCTGCACGGGCACAACGCTGTCGCCGTGCAAGGCCACCAAGCGGTGCGCAGGCCGCACAAAATGCACGGTGCTTCCATTGGGGCGCTGGTAACTCATCACCTTTGGAATGGGCAGTTTGGTGGTGGCTGTTTGTAAGGCGGTCTGCAGCGATTCAGCCAGGCTTTTGCCTGAGACGCTGCGGCGAATGTTCAGCACATCCTGCTTGCCATCGCTGGTGATCTCCAGTTCGCTCACTGACACATCGGCAAGCCCCAGGGACTCCAGCTTTTTCAGCAGGGGGGGCGTGGCTAGGCCATTCGCATCCAGCCCGATTTTGACTGGCAACAAACGCTCCACCACGGATTTGTCTGGGGAGGTGCCAGCGACTTGGGTAATTTTGCACCCCAGCCGGCGGGGGCTGGCGTAGGTGGTCACGGTGCTGCCATCGGCCAGGTGACCTTCGGTGCGCAGGTGCTCTGCCAGCAGGCCGGAGAAGGCCTCGCCCAGTTGTTTGAGGGCTTTGGGTGGGAGCTCTTCGGTAAACAGCTCAACCAGAAGTGTGTGGTTCATGTTGTTTTGGGTGTTGGGGTTCAGGCCGCTTTGCCAGCAGGCGTGTTGCACATGGGGAAGCCCAGCTTTTCGCGCGAGTCGAAATAGGCTTGGGCCACGGCGCGCGACAGGTTGCGAATGCGCCCGATGTAGGCTGCGCGTTCAGTCACCGAGATTGCGCCGCGGGCATCCAGCAGGTTGAAGGTGTGCGCGGCTTTCAAAATCATTTCGTACGCGGGCAGCGCCAGCCCCACGTCGATGAGGCGTTTGGCCTCTGCTTCGTATTCGCCAAAGTGGCGGAACAGCATGTCTGCATTGCTGTGCTCAAAGTTGTAGGTGGACTGTTCCACTTCGTTTTGGTGAAACACGTCGCCGTAGGTGAGCACCGTTTTCACACCCTTTTCTTCGCGCTCGGTCCACACCAGGTCGTACACGTTTTCTTTGCCTTGCAGGTACATGGTGAGGCGTTCGATGCCGTAGGTGATTTCGCCCAAAATGGGCGAACAGTCCAGGCCACCCACCTGTTGGAAATAGGTGAATTGGGTCACCTCCATGCCATTGAGCCAAACTTCCCAGCCCAAGCCCCAGGCACCCAGGGTTGGGTTTTCCCAGTTGTCTTCAACAAAACGCACGTCGTTTTGCTTGGTGTCGATGCCCAGTGCTTCCAGGCTTCCCAGGTACAAGTCGATGATGTTCTCTGGCGAAGGCTTGAGCACCACCTGAAACTGATAATAGTGCTGCATGCGGTTGGGGTTTTCGCCATAACGGCCGTCTTTGGGGCGGCGTGAGGGCTGCACGTAGGCTGCATTCCAGGGCTCGGGGCCCAAGGCGCGCAAAAAAGTGGCCGTGTGGCTGGTGCCAGCACCCACTTCCATGTCAAAGGGTTGAAGCAGGGCGCAACCCTGCTGGTCCCAGTAATTTTGCAAGGTCAAAATGGCCTGTTGAAACGTCAGCATCTGCGACTGTCCTTTCTGCGTGTGAGCAATTGCCCCGTATTGTAATGGCTTGTGCCGGGCTTGCGCCTTAAACGGTGCCAATGCACAGGTACTTCATTTCCAGAAACTCCTCGATTCCCCAGGCCGAGCCCTCGCGGCCCAGGCCAGATTGCTTGACCCCGCCAAAAGGCCCAACCTCGTTGGAAAACACCCCCACGTTGATGCCCACCATGCCATATTCCAGTGCACGTGCCACGCGGAATGTCCGTTTGGTGTTCTCGGTGTAGAAGTAGGCTGCCAGGCCAAATGGGGTGTTGTTGGCCATCGCAATCACTTGCTCTTCGGTCTCGAACGGGAAAATTGCCGCGACCGGGCCAAAGGTTTCTTCTTGGGCCAGCAGCATGCGATGGTCCGCGTTTTCAATCACGGTGGGTTCAAAAAAACGGCCGCCCAAAGCGTGGGGTTTGCCGCCGGTTAGCACAGTGGCCCCTTTGTTCACGGCGTCGTCCACATGCCGTTTTACCTTGGCCAGCGCCTCTTCATCAATCAGCGGGCCAATGCTGGCTTTGCTGTTCAAGCCGTCGCCCACTTCCATGTGGGCCACCTTGGTGGCCAGTTTTTCTGCAAACGCGCGCTGGATGGCTGTGTGCACATAAATGCGGTTGCTGCACACACAGGTTTGCCCGGCGTTGCGGTATTTGGACGCAATCAGGCCGTCGACCGCCGCCTCCAGGTTGGCGTCGTCAAACACAATGAAGGGCGCGTGGCCACCCAGCTCCAGGCTAAGCTTCTTGATGGTGGGGGCGCACTGAGCCATCAGGATTCTTCCCACTTCGGTGGAGCCGGTGAAGCTCAACTTGCGGACGATTTCGCTCTCGCACAGCACATGCCCGATGTTGATGGAGCGCTCTGCGTCGGCGGTGATTACATTCAGCACGCCAGCCGGGAGGCCTGCTTGGCGCCCCAGTTCTGCCAGGGCCAGTGCGCTCAAGGGGGTTTGTTCTGCGGGTTTGACCACCACGGTGCAGCCTGCCGCAAGCGCCGGTGCCACCTTGCGAGTGATCATGGCGATGGGGAAGTTCCAGGGGGTAATGGCCGCGCACACGCCGATGCCTTGTTTGAGGACCAGCAATTCCCGCCCAGCTTGCGGGGATTCCAGAACACTGCCTTCAATGCGTTTGGCTTGTTCTGCAAACCATTCCACAAAACTTGCCCCATAAATCACCTCGCCTTTGGCTTCGGCAATTGGTTTGCCTTGCTCCAGCGTCATCAGAAGGGCCAGGTCATCCGCGTTGGCCACAATCAGGTCGAACCATTTGCGCAACAATTGCGCCCTGCTTTTGGCGGTGGTGTCGCGCCAGTTGGCCAGTGCCTGCTGCGCGGCAAGAATGGCGTCGTGGGCCAGGGCCACGGGCGTGTTGCCCACTTGGGCGATCACTTGGCCATTGGCTGGGTTGTCCACATCGAAGGTGTGCTCGCACGCCTGAAAACTGCCGTGCACAAAAGGCATGGTCTGAAAAAGGCTGGGGTTGGACAGGTTTGGGGTACTGCGCATGGTGTTTTGCTCTCTGTGCTCGGTGGGTTGGTTCTTAGGCTTGCAGCTCGAGTTGCAGCAGGGCTGTTAACTGGGCAAGGCAAGCCACGCCAAATGTTTCAGT
>DASUEC010000350.1:0-7199 GCA_036275255.1 Limnobacter sp.
ATTTTGTTTGTATGTGCACAACTGTACACAAAAAATCGGAAGATGAAACGATGGTTTGTAGTGCGTTAATTCTAAAAATCAATCAATTCATTGTTTTTATTGAAAATAATATGGTTGCTTGTATAGGGATTTTTGTGAACATTCTGGTTTTTTCTATGGTTTTTTTAGTTTTTCAAGCTCTCCCAGCGCAATTTCCCAGTGATTTTAAGCGGCTTGTCGCTGTGATTGCTTGCGATGGGGATCAACCAAGTGGACACTTGTTTACGATTTTTCGGGGTTTTTTTCAACCGTGGGTCTTGGTAGGTGATCGCATTGCCCGGTGACAGTTGTACCCAGGTTTGGCTGGCGTCGCTGGCATAAAAAAGGCCCAGTTCCTTTGCCCAAAGGTGTGTTTGATTCAGCCATACACCCTGCGGATCCAGTTTCAAAAAGGCTTGGCCTTGCTCGTCCAGCACCGAGAAACTGTCGGCTTCGCTGCCTGTGCGCATCAGCATGATGGCGTGACCGCTCAAGCCGGGGATCATGGCCGACAGGCCAGTCGGCACAGAGTCCTCAAGAATCTCCGGGCGCCAGAATCCCTGGATTTCCTGAGCTTCCTTGCGGGCCACTTCGATGGTTTTGGGGCGACCATCAATGTTCAGTTTCAAATAAAAAGAGGTGATGTCTTCTTGTTGAAGGCGTGGGTCGTACCAGCCCGCTGCGGCGGAATTGCCAAGACTGACCCAGTTAGGTGCCATGTTTGGGTTTTCTTTCAACACGGGGGGTATTGCGCCGCCACCCGGTTGCTGCGCCCGGTGCCAGCCCACGCTGTGCACGTCTGCCTGAACCTGTTGGCCTTGCAGGCGTAAAAAAGGACGCTTTTCATCTTCACCAAAGACCAACACCTGATGTTGCCCATTGGTTGACAAGGCAAACTGGTATGCGGCGGCTTTGGCCACGCTCAGTTCAATGGTGGCGGGCAGCGGGGTGATCACGGTGGGCACGCCGCCCTCGCTGCCGTGCTCTGCGTGGGCCATCACAGCACCACTCCAGGCTGCAGAAAGCACCAGGCAGGCGCCCAGTGCTTTCTTCACCCTGCCAGGCTTATGCACCATGCTTCAACATGAAGCTGATGCCTTTGGAGGGCAGCAAATTGCCCTTGGCGTCTTTGGTGCGTGCAAACACCATGTAGGCCCCTTGGGGCACCACGGCCGCTTGGTCGGGAATGGTGAACGTGATGGTCTTGCCATTGGCAGACTTGAAGCGTGCCTTGGGGATGACCACGGTGCGCTGGTCGCCATCAATCAAGTGCGTCATGGCGGTGTGACGAACCAGTGTGATGGAATCCACATCGCGCGCCAAGGTGTTGCCACCCAACTGAACAGTCACCTCTTGCCCTTTTGAGAACTGCCGCAGCACGCGCTTGCCATTGGGACCAGGGGTGTCGTTTCCTCCCTGGAAACCGTTGAGCACTGGGCGGTTCGGGTTTTTGACATACGGTGGCGTGAAAATCTCGAAGGAGGGGTCACGTCCATCGTTGGGTGCAAATCCGAAGGCAGCCAGGTTGATGTTTTTGGCATAAAGCGTCGAGATGGGTGCGTGGCCGCCGACCAGCACACGGCCGTCCTGCATCAGCAAGGCTGTGTTGTGGTAGGTGCGCGGGTTGTTGGCAACGGCCATTTGTTCCCATTTCTTGGTCACTGGGTTAAACCGTTCTGCAGTCTTTCTGGCCACTTCAATGCCAGGCGTCACCACGGCATCACGATCGGCCCCGCTGAATACCATCACGCTGTCATCGGGCATCAACACACCGGTGCCGTACCAGCGGGTTTCGTTCAGAGCCCCCGTCACTTCACTCTGATAGCTCAACACCTTGGCGTCTTTTACATCTTTGGCCAGTTCTGTTTTTACGGTGTCAATGCGTGATGCAGCGATGGCCACATAACCACCGGGTGAACCGGCTGCCACCAGGGGCAACACGCCGCCTGCGGTCAGGAAGCTGGCATCGGTGTACTTGCCATCGGCATTGGGGCGCAAGGGCAGCATCACCGAGAATGTGGAGCCGCGCATGCCACCGCCCACAGCTTTCTGAATCGCCTGCTCAGGGTTGCCGGCGCCGGTGGCCAGGTTACTCAGCAGCTTTTGAAGCGCCTGTGGGCTCTTCATGGGTGCAGTGGTCAATGTCTTGGTGAGTGCGCTGGTGGCGGCATTTGGTGCCGTCAGGGGATTAAAAATCTGGGTGAGAGATTCTAGGCCAGCGTCGCTGAAGGTGAGGGGGAAGCCCGCATAGCCCAGGTCGCTCCATGATTTGGTGCCCGGGTTGTACGTGCCTGCAATGTTCCACAGAGGTTGGTCGTAACTTTGCCCAACAGGGTTGAATGCCTGCCCGCCTGCGTTATACAGCACATGGCCGTTGGGCAGCAGGTGCAGCCGGGGATAAAGCGGCAGGGAGCGCTGGGCGGCCTGGCCATTGTCAGTCCACTTGTTGGTGACGGTGTCATAGGTTTCGGTCTGCACCACGTTGCGCCCGCTTTGTTCGGGTTGCTGTGGGTACACCGGTTTGATGAGCTTGGTCACACCGCTGGCCACAAACAGCTTGCTGTCAGCAAGCGTAAGGACCGAGGGGTACCACCGCCCAAAATTCATGTCAGCCAGTTGCGTCCATTGGTTGGTGTTGGGGTTGTAGGCCCGGCTGGTGCGCAAGCCTTCCAGTTCGGTCAGGCCGTACCCAATCAGGTTGCTGCCAGGCTCGCTGTAATAGGCTGTGCCACCCACGGCCAGAATTCGGCCATCGGCCAGCATGGCCACGTCAGCACAAAACAATGCGCCGTCAGCAGAGTTCGTTTCTTTGTTGCTCAGGCCCGGAATCAATTCGGTGATTTCATAGCCGTCGGGGTTCGCACCGGAGTCGACTTCCTTGGGGCGTGTCCAAAGTGTCGCGGCATCGGCGTTCTGGGGTATGCGCATCACACGGGTTTGGTCGTTGATGGCTTTTTGCCCGAAGTCCACCAGGATGGAGAACTCAAAATCTTCTGTGCCTTCCAAGGCGTTGAAATACAGAAAATCGCCGGATGGCAGCAGGGAAATGGTGCCCGCCGCTGGTTTGCAACGCATTTTGCCCGTCATGGGGTCTGCGAGGCACTTTTCAGCCGTGGCGGTGCCTTCCAGATCGGGGTTGGCGTCTTCTGCATTGCCGCGGCGATACACCTTGGGTTCTGCAAAGGGGCGACTGAAAGTGCCTTTCTCAGCCTCGGGAAGGCTGGTTTTGTTCAAATTCAGCGGATTGGTTTTTGCGCCGATCAGGTCGTCCAGCAAACCGGCCTGAACAGGCAGTGTGGACCCCAGGCCTATGGCGACGATGGCAGGTATTGCTCTCAGCTTGAACACGTGTCTCTCCTCCTTACAAGCTGTTTTTGTGTGCAAGAAGGGTGTGTTTGGCAAGCTGGTTTTGCAGCCTGTGTCCCCCCTTGCGTTTGATAACAGTGGTTACCATTTTTGCGCATTTTCAGATGCGTCTGCCTTAAAGAATAACCATGATTATGGTTTTGCACAAGAGAAAAAAGGTAAAACTGAACGTGTTAAGTATGTGACATTGTTTGTGCGGAAGCCGCTCGCCGGGCGAAAAAAAACCCGCATGACATGCGGGTTTTTTGTGTTCTGGTGGCGAATCAGGGACTCGAACCCCGGACCTGCGGATTATGATTCCGTCGCTCTAACCAACTGAGCTAATTCGCCGAAAGACCGCGATTATAACCGAGGTTTTTAAAAAAAAGAAGGGGTGTATTCCACTTTTCAGATCATCCGCTCAACACGCCACATTTGATACTTCAGGGCCATCCAGGCACCCATCACAATGCTGGCCAGGGCCACAAAAGAGGGCAAGGCGAGCGTGCTCACACCACTCAAACCCTGACCCACCGTGCAGCCCAGCGCGAGCACACCGCCCACGCCCATGAGTGCCGCACCCACCAGGTGATTGGCTGTGTCTTCAACGCCCTGGAAGGTCTCCCACCGGAAAGAACGTTCGATAAGCGCGCTGAACAAGGCGCCCAGTATGACACCCAGGCAAGCCACAACGCCCACGGTGAGTACTCGGGATTGGTCGCTGAAGAACATCAGCCATTCCAGGGTGTATGCATAAGGGGCCACGAAGCTGAACCCTTCAGCCCGATTGCCATAGGTGCCCAGGTAGGCCGCTTCGAGTGTGTCGGGGTGCTCTGGGATGTAGGCCAGTTGGAAAACTATCCACCACGCAGCCACAATGGTTGCCCCCACGCCCACGCCCCCGAGGATCACCTCCTTGGTCCATGCGGATTTGTGGGCCAAGGCTGCAAGCGCCAGCGCCGCAGGTATTCCAATGGACAGGACATTGACCAAGGCGGGGCTGCTCATGGCGTTGGCCAGCAGGCTTGGAATGTGGGGGCTTTGCTCGAATTGGGTACGCACCGGGTCAAGCATGTTGACCCGGAAAACACCCACAATGCCCTTGAGGGCCATGTAGGCCGTCAAGCCCATCACGACAAACACCACCAGCGCCTTCAGGTTGCCTGCCCCGAGCCGAATCAGGGTCTTGCTGCCACAACCCGATGCCAGCACCATGCCAAAGCCAAAGAGAAGGCCACCGAGAACGCCAGACAACCAAGACCATTGGGTGGCCATGAAAATGGTGTCACTCAGATTGGCCTGGCCAGTGATGGACAAACCTTGCAAACCCAGCCCTGCTACACCCATGGCGAGCACCCACATGCGCATGCGGTTCCAGTCACCAAAGTTGACCACGTCGGCCACGGCGCCCATGGTGCAAAAGTGTGTGCGATGTGAAATGCCACCAAACAATAGGCCCACCGCGAAGGTGGCCCACAGCACCAGGTGTTGTGCGTGTGTGACGTTGATTTCTTCCATGAACCCAAACACCATGCAATGTTAATGTTTGGGTATTCTAACCGGGCATGCACCTGCGGGGTGCATTTGTGGTTTATTTCAAAGCGTCCAACCGGGCTTTGGCGCTTTTGGCTGCCTCGCTGTCGGGGTATTTGGCGATCAGCTCGCTGAGGGTTTTTTTGGCGTTGGGTATTGCTTTCAATTCAAGTTGTGAACTGGCCATGCTCAGCAATGCGTCCGGTGCACGTGGGCTGTCCGGGTGGTCTTTGGCCAGATCGCGCTGAGTGACCAGCGCAAGTTTGTAGTCGCCTTGGGCGAATTGGGCGCTGCCCAGAAAGTAGCGAACCTGGGGTTTAAGTCTGCTGTCTGGATGTTTGCTCAGGAAATCCTGAAATTGTCTTGCGGCGTCGGCGTAGTTGCCGGCCTTAAAGTGATCAAGCCCCGCCTGGTAATCGCGGTATTGCTCTGGGGGAACACTCAATTGCTCGCCGTCGAGTTGCACGGGTTTGGGTTCCAGTTTTTTCAGGCGTTCATCCAGGCTGGTGTACAGCACGCGGTTGTCGTCCTGAAGTTTGCGGATGCTGTTGTTGGCGACTTCTAGATCGCCACGCAGTCGCGCAATTTCACCGTCTTTTTCACTCAGGGACTGAGCCAGGGCCAATTGGCCCTGGTTCGCAGACTCCAGCCGGGAGATTCGATCTTCGAGCACTCGGATTTGCTGACGCAGATCCAGAATGGCACGCCTTGCTTCGGTGTCATCAAAAAACGCGTGCGCGCTGTTGGATGCCATTGCGAGCAGCAATGTGGCAAGCCATGTTTTTTGCTTGAAGGTCAAGATCATCTGACTGGTGGTCCTTTTTGAAAATTACTGGTAAGCAATGTCGGAACGACGGTTTTCAGCCCATGCGGCTTCGTTGCTGCCAGTGGCCTTTGGCTTTTCCTTGCCAAAGCTGACCGTCTCGATTTGAGCTTCCTTCACGCCCAAAGCCAACATCAGGGTTTTGACCGCATCAGCACGGCGCTGGCCCAATGCGAGGTTGTATTCTGCACCACCGCGCTCGTCGGTGTTGCCCTGGATCACGATTTTGCGATTGGGGTTGGCAACCAAATAACGTGCATGGTTCTGAACCAATTCACGGTACTCTTGTTTGACGGTGAAGCTGTCGTAGTCGAAGTAGACACTGCGCTTTGCCAGCACGCCCTTTGGATCATTGAGAGGATCCAAGTCACCGGGGGTCACGGTGGGCACTGCGCGGCTGTCACCGCCTGCACCGGGGGCTGAGCCGCCTTTGGATTCGATGGCTGGCTTGTCATTCAAGGGCACAGCCGAGCTACACGCAGCCAGTACGGCCACAAAAGCGGAAATTGCCACATACTTCAGCACTGATTGTTTCATTTTTTTCTCCAGACCTAAAAAGGGTGTTCAATGTAAAAAAAAGGGGTAAAACCAGATTCTAATCAATCATTTGTGAATGGTCCCCAGGTGGGTTCCGAAATGTCAGCGCCAGAACTGCTCAAGCTGTACCGGATTCGACCATCTTTGGAAACCACAGCAAGGGTTCCTTTGCCTCCTGAACGGGTGGCATACAAAATGTAGCGCCCGTTGGGGGCAAAGCTTGGACTTTCGTCACGTCCCGCATTGGTTAGCAACATTTCGCTGCCTTGGGCCAAATCAAGCACAGCGACCCGGAACTGGCCGTCGCGGCGCGCAACGTAAGTAAGCGTTTTCCCGTCCGGGCTGATTCGAGGCGAAATATTGTATCCACCTTCGAATGTCACGCGGGACACATCTCCACCGTTTGTGTTCATGCGGTAAATTTGTGGACCGCCTCCGCGATCGGACGTGAAATAGATGTATCGACCATCCTGGCTATAAACTGGTTCCGTATTTATTCCACCAGTGCTGGTCAATTTGTTCAAATTTCCTCCATCGGCGCTCATGCTGAAGATCTGCGAGCCGCCATCTTTGGTCAGGACCACCGACATTTGCTGCCCATTGCTGGACCATGCCGGCGCACTGTTGCTGCCCTTGAAGTTGGCAACGGCTTTGCGGCGGCCTGTGGCCAGTGTGTGCACAAACACCACCGGCTTGCGCGTTTCAAAGGACACGTAAGCAAGTTGTGTACCGTCCGGAGACCACGAGGGGCTGATGATGGGTTCTTTGGAGGCCAGGGCCACCTGGGGGTTGGCGCCGTCTGAGTCTGCAATGATGAGGCGATAACGGCCGGGCGATTTTTCTACATAGGCGATCCGGGTGGCAAACACGCCTTTTTCACCCAACAGTTTTTCGTAGACAAAATCGGCAATCTTATGAGCCGTCAGGCGCATGGCCGCAGGCT
>DASUEC010000351.1:0-17951 GCA_036275255.1 Limnobacter sp.
GCCATTTCGATGCGCTGGGGGTTGTTCATGATGTTTTCGGCCAAACCCACGATGCGCTTGGCAAAAGTGGCAGAGAACATCAGGGTTTGCTCGCGGTTGCCGCACATCTCGTTAAGTGCTTCGAGGTCTTCGGAAAAACCCAGATCCAGCATGCGATCGGCCTCATCCACAATCAGCGTGTTAACCATCGAAAAGTTGAGCTTGCCTTGCTGGCACAAATCCAGCAGTCGACCGGGCGTGCCCACCACCAGGCGTGCACCACGCAGTGCCGCCATTTGCTTGCCGTAAGGCATGCCACCCACCACTGTGGCAATGCGCAAGCCCTTGAAAAACTTGACCAGATTGATGGCGTCCTGGCTAACCTGCTGGGCCAGTTCCCGCGTTGGGCAAAGCACCAGCACTTCTGGTCCGTTGAGGCTTTCCATTGGGCTGGCAGCACTTTCCATCATGCGGTGCATCACGGGCAGCAAGAAGCCGAAAGTTTTGCCGCTGCCGGTCTGGCTACTTACCATGAGGTCGCCGCCCTGCATGCCCAAAGGCACCACTTGGGCTTGCACGGGGGTGGGGGATGTAATGTTCAAAGCGCTGAGGGCTTGTTGCAATGGCGCAGCAAGACCCATGGCGTCAAAAGACGTGGTCATGACTAAATTCCAAATTAAATACAGCTCAAAAATTCATCGACGAGCAGATTTGAGGCGAAGCTGGTCCAAAAATTCGGTGGACGTTCGCAAGAGAACTGGCGGCGATGGGCAAAGCACAACATCTTTGGTTGTGCAAACAAAGGCAACCCAACGCGGCCCAAATTGACAATCGTATGAAACGACCCGTTGATTTGCTATCTGCGGGCGAAGTCTACAGGGAAGGTGTGCAATGCACAAGAAATAATTCTTGCTTTTCCGGTGTTTAGAAGAAAAACACCACACCCCCGGGTTTGGGCTATCAAGTTTCTCGACCGTTTCGCCGTTATATCCGGCAGAGGCAGTCAGTCCGATGGGCGTGCAAGAGGCAGACTTCGCGGAATACACACATGAGAACACTGAAAATATTGATGGTCACTGGCGCAGCGACCATGTTGAGCTCTTGCGACCTGTCGCAGATACCTGGGCTAGACGGCAAATTGTCCATTGAAGACAGCAAAGCCGTGGGTGCCGCCTGCCGGCATTCCGGGCGGGCGTTGGAGGATTGCTTTGCCATGAATCCCAAGACACACCCTTCCGGTGTATTTGAGGGTTGGCGCGACATGAACGACTACATGCTGGCCAACCAGATCGATGTGGTCAAACCCGAGGTGAAGCCATCTGCCTATGCGCCACCTTCGGCTGCGCAGGCAGAACCGCCAGCAACGCAGGAAAAAACGCCATCGGCTGCCACATCGGTGGAGACCCCTACAGCCACAGCCATTGAACCAGCCACCGAGCGGCAACGCTGGGTGCCCAAAGGCGCGCGTGTTGATCCACCGGCTCAGGCGGTGGCGGAGGGTGGCGCCACGGGCACGCCGCAGGCCCCCCAGGAGTCGATTGCTGCCCCGCCCCAGTCGGGGTCGCCGCCCGCAGCGGCAGCTCCCCCAGGCAAGGAGGCTTCCCCGGCACGCCCATGGGAACGCAAAAAGGATCCGAAGAACCACACTTGAGTTTGCTTGCGCAAATCCTTTGCATTCCTGCCGTGGTGTTATCCTGATTCAGCGTATGTCGAGTCAAGGAGGATCGGGATTTGAAGGCCCCACGCACATGTTTTTCAGCCGGCTTGCTCTTTGCCGGCTTTCTTTTGTCTGCGCAGGCGCTGGCCAATGAACCCAGTGCCCGAAGTTTCCCCAAAGCGGTGACCCAGGTCTTTCAAAGCAGCGGGATTGGTGTTGACGAGTTCACTGCACACGCGCTCCCGCTTCCTCCGTATGTCAGCCGTCGTGCTCAAGCCTATGTGCATGGCGGCCATGTCTTGGTCAACCCCGCTTCGGTGGCCAAGGTGTTTACCACGGGGCTTGCCATGGAGCGTTTGGGGGCCACATACCGATTCAAAACCGGGTTTCATGCGCAGGCTGAACCTGTCGATGGCGTGCTTCACGGACCCCTGTACATCAAGGGTTCGGGAGACCCGGCCTTCCTGTCCGCAGATTTGTGGGTGTCTTTGCGCCAGTTGCGCAGCAAGGGTGTGCGGGTCATCCACGGCCCTGTGGTGCTCGATGATTCGGCGTTCGCCGATCAGTCGGGTGTACCCCTCGCTGGCGTTGAAGAGGATTTCGACGATGCGCCTCACCGGGCGTATCACGCCCAGCCAGACGCACTGCTTCTTAACTTTGGGGCCATGTCGATCGACTTTCAAATCAATGAGAGTTCCGTGCGTATTGTTCCCGAAGAAGCGCCCAAAAATTGGGCCTTTGTGTCGGAGGTGCGCCTGACGCCTGCGGCTTGCGGCGCCTGGAAAAATGGCATGTCCGTGGACTTTGCCAAAAACGGCCCCAATGTGGTGGTGACTGTGAAGGGCGCTTATCCCAGGCGTTGTGGACAGTCCCGTCTGCCCATCCGTGTCCCCGTGCAGGATTGGTTGTGGGAGTCGTGGGTGAAAGAGATCTGGACCGAATTGGGTGGGCAGTTTGTTGGTCCGCAAGGCGGGCAGGTCATCAAAGGCACCACGCCGGCAGCCACGATTGCGCTTTACACCCATTACGGTCAACCCGTGGCCGATCTGGTCAAGCAGGTCAACAAATGGTCGAGCAATGTGATGGCCAGGCATCTGGAACTGGCTGTGTCTGGCAAGCCGGAGGTGTTCAACAAAGACATGCTGGCCTGGCTCAACAGCATGGGAGTGGGCACCCAGGGCTGGTTTTTTGAAAACGGCTCGGGATTGTCCCGCAACACCCGGATTGATGCACAAGGGCTCACTTTGTTTTTGAGGAACATGGCGGCACGCCCAGACTTCCCGGATTTTTTGGCAAGCCTGCCAAGGGCAGGAGCAGATGGCACATTGCACCGGCGGGTGAACAACGTGGGTGGGTATGCCTATTTGAAAACAGGCAGTCTGAGTGGTGTGCGCTCATTGGGCGGGTACCTGCGTGATACCGATGGCCAGTGGTGGGCCGTGGGTGTGCTGGTCAAAAGCCCGCGCGCCTTTGACAGTTGGCCACCCATGGAAAAGCTTCTCGAATTTTTGTACAGAGGCGAGTAAGCTTCTGCCAAATTTCTGTCTGCTTGCCTGCCTGTTGCCTTGTCAGTGGGCTTTCATTTGTTAGACTCAAAGATTCTTACGAACCCAATCATTTCGCGAGGCGCAATCATGGACAACAGCAAAGACAAATTATTCAGCGACATGAAAATCGTGTTGAGCGATGCCGAAGATCTTCTCAAGGCCGCTGCGTCATCGTCGGGTGAACGTGCGGTTGAACTGCGCGAAAAGGCCATGGTCAGCCTGCGTCGCGCCAAAGAGGTCATGCAGGACGCGCAATCGGCCGTGGTAGAGAAGGGCAAAGCCGCGGCACGCGCCACCGACGACTATGTGCATGATCATCCATGGCGTGCTGTGGGCATTGCGGCGGCGGTTGGCTTTGTGCTTGGGCTGATTGTGAACCGCCGCTGACAGATCGCTGTGTTGAGTCCCCAAGCCAGGTCCGCTCTCAAGCGCGTGGTTGCCAGCCTGTTGGGCATGGGCCAAACCCGCCTTGAGCTTGCCGGTGTCGAGCTGGCCCAAGCCAGGCAGAACACGGTGCAAACCGTGGTGTGGTCCATCTTGCTGGCCCTGGCCCTGGCCTTCGGCTCCCTGTTTGTGTGCCTGGCGGTGGTGGCCCTTTTTTGGGACACGCACCGCATGCCTGCCATTCTTGGGTGTGTCCTGCTTTATGCAACCCTGGCTGGCTGGTTTTATGCGCGCCTCAAGCAAGCGCTGGCAGCGCAAACCCCGTTGTTTGAAGCAACCATTGCCGAGCTTGGGCGCGATCGCCAAGCCATTCTGGACAGTCTCAGCAGCCCCAATTCCACAGGTGAACAATGAGCCAGCGCTTCGATGCCTTGCAGGCGAAAAAAGAATTGCTGCAAATGAAGGCACAGCTTGAGCGGATGCAGTTTGGGAGCGAGCTGGAAGACCTGCGGCATGAGTTTGCCTGGTTGCAGGTGTTCAAGAAGGTGGGCACCTGGTTAAACCAGCGCAACCTGAGCGCACTGGGGCCCTGGGCCAGCCTGGGTGGGCAGTTGTGGCAAGGCTGGTTCAAACAGTACCCCTTGTTGGGGCTTGTCGCATCCAGCGCCCTGGTGCGCTACCGGCAACCACTGGCCAAAGCCACCTTCCGGGCAGGCGCAGCGGCCGTGGTGTTGGCGGCCGCAATGTATTGGTTTAAAACACGTGGATCAGGTGGGAGAGCCTCCTCGCTCACATCCCAAGGCGGGCCATCAACTCCCTGATGCGTTCATCCAGGGCGGGGTCGGGTTTGATGCTTCGCCCCCATTCCCGCTGTGTTTCGCCCGGCCATTTGTTGGTGGCGTCCAATCCCATTTTGCCGCCAAGTCCACTCACCGGGCTCGCAAAATCAAGGTAGTCAATCGGGGTGTTTTCCAGCAGTACCGTATCACGCACGGGGTCCATGCGGGTCGTGATCGCCCAAATCACCTCTTTCCAGTCGCGGGCATCCACATCGTCATCCACCACCACGATGAATTTTGTGTACATGAACTGGCGCAAAAAACTCCAGGTGCCCATCATCACCCGTTTTGCATGCCCCGCATATGCTTTTTTCATGGAGATCACCGCCATGCGATAGCTGCAGCCTTCCGGCGGAAGATAAAAATCCACAATCTCGGGAAACTGCTTTTGTAAAATGGGAACGAACACCTCGTTGAGCGCCACGCCCAGCACAGCCGGTTCATCGGGTGGTTTGCCGGTGTAGGTGGAGTGATAAATTGCATCGTCCCGAAGGGTGATGCGGTCGACGGTGAAGACCGGGAACCAGTCCTGTTCGTTGTAATAGCCGGTGTGGTCCCCATACGGGCCTTCCAGCGCGCAATCCCAGCCTTGCAGGTAGGCCGGCACGGGCGGCGGCTCCCGCAGAACAGTCACCCCTTCGCGAATGGCGGGCAACTCGCCATCGCTGCGGCCCTTGCGTGCAGCCACTGCAATGGGATGGTCGGCGGGGTAAATGTGGCCTTCCAGCACCATTTCTGCCTCGGCTGGTACCTGCAATTCATTGCCAAGGCATTGAATCAGTTCAGTGCGGCTGCCGCGCAGCAGGCCAGCAAACTGGTACTCCGAGAGGGTGTCTGGCACCGGCGTGACCGCGCCCAGAATGGTGGCTGGGTCTGCACCAAGCGCCACCGAAATGGGAAACGGCTGCCCAGGGTTTTTCAGTGCATGCTCGCGAAAATCAAGCGCACCGCCCCGGTGTGCAAGCCACCGCATGATCAGCCGGTTCTTTCCGATCTGCTGCTGGCGGTAAATGCCCAGATTCTGTCGCTTGCGGTTGGGCCCCTTGGTGATTACCAAACCCCAGGTTAGCAGGGGGGCGGCGTCATCCGGCCAGCAGGTCCAGATTGGAATCTGGTCCAGGTCCACATCTGGACCCTCCAGCACATGTTCTTGACAGGGTGCCTTGCTGACCACTTTGGGCGCCATGCTCAGCACCTGCTTGACCAAAGGCAGCTTGTCCAGCGCATCGCGCAGGCCTTTGGGCGGTTCTGGTTCTTTCAGGTAAGAGAGGGTTTGGCCAATTTCACGCAGGGCTGCGGTGTTGTTTGCGCCCATGCCCATGGCCACCCGGCGCGGTGTTCCAAACAAATTGCCAAGCACGCGGTGGCTGTAGCCTTTGGGGGCATCAAACAGCAGCGCAGGGCCTTGTGCACGCAGAACCCTGTCACACAGGTGTGTCATTTCCAGCACGGGGCTGACGGACTCTGGCACGCGAAGAAGTTCACCGTCTTTGTAGAGTAAGTCGATGAAGTCCCGGAGGTTTTTGTATCGCATCGTGAAAAAAACAGCAGATGTGTTGTTGCAAAAGAACAGTTAACAAAATCTTGCAATCTTACGCTAGAGCCTGTTCTCGAAGGCCGCCAAACCGCCATGGGCTTGAGCGCGGCGCTAAGTACCTGTTTTGTGTAGAAAGACTCTACCAGATTTTGGGTTGACCCCCTCAAGCCGACCCCCTAGAATCCGCTCAGCTTTGTGACGTGCCTGAAACGAAACCGTCACATGTTCGCGACGGGTTGTGGACTGCACATGGTTTGTGTGTCCACGTCCCGCCCTAAGAGTGTTTTGGCCATGCAGCATTGATTCAATGGCCCGAACAGAACGTTCTGCCTCACGGACAAGAAACGAGGCAGATGCACCGCTGAGTCAAACAATGCAAGCAATTGCGTTTGCGTAGCAGAGGAGGTTGCATGAAGCAGTACGAAACCGTCCTGGAGGCTGATCTGTCGGTCAGACCTGCACAGGCCTACAAAACGATCAAAAACGCCCTGTCGGTGTTGGGCGTTACATCGGTGCTCATCACGGCGGGCGCAGTGGCCGCACTGGCCACCAACCCGGAACTGAGAAGCAAGGTCTTCTTCTCCGAGCCCGTTCAAGCTGTGTTTGCCAACGAGTTTGACCTGTTGTCCACCGGTCTGGTGAGCGTGGGTGACGCCGTCGGCAGCAGCGCAGGCACCCCGCAGCATGCGCATGCCTTGCCGGTGAAGTTCAATAGTCTCGACGCCAGCAAACCCTTGACTGCCGGGCAGCGTGAGGTGGTGTCTTTCCTGTCCAAACGCTACAGCGTATCGCCTGAGGCGGTGGAGTCGATTGTTCGGCTGGCTTACAAGGTGGGCAAAGATGAAAAGGTCGACCCCACCCTGATCCTGGCCATTGTGGGCATTGAGTCTTCCTACAATCCATTTGCCGCAAGCCCGGTGGGTGCACGCGGCCTGATGCAGGTGATGCCCAAAATCCACAAGGACAAGTTTGAGGCGCTCTCACCAGGCGACTGGTCGCCGTTGAATCCCGAAATGAACATGCGGGTGGGGGCAAAGATCATTCGCGAGTACACACGCCGCACCGGGTCGGTGGCCGCGGGGTTGCGCTGGTATGTGGGCGCCGCCGTGCATGGCAATGACGGTGGTTACCCAGGCAAGGTGCTTGGGCTGAAAGCCCGCATCGACTCTGTGTATCAGCAAGGTCACCTGGTGGCTGCCCGCGAGAAAGCAGAGAAAGTGTCGGCTGTGGCGAAGGTCAGCAACGAGGGCTGATCAGAGCCCGGCGTTGAATCGCTGGAGGCGGTGCATGGCTTCCTCCAGATTGCCCATGGCATTGGCGTAGGACCAACGCATCATCCTGTCCCCCTGGGCCATCGAGAAGTCTTTCCCAGGCACCGTGCAAACCCAAGCCTTGTTGAGCAGGTCACGGCAATACCGCTCGCTGTTGTAGGGTGTTTGTGTGTATACATAAAAAGCGCCGTCTGGCCTGGATTGCACCGCAATGCCTGCTTTTGGCAAGGCCTGCATCAGGTAGTCTCTCCGCTGTTCGAACTGCTGTCTGCGTGATTCGCAAATGGCCAGCGTCTCTGGTTCGAAACAGGCCAACGCAGCCCACTGTGCAGGTGCACTTGGACAGATGCTCAGATTCTGTGCCAAACGTTCAATCGGCTGGACAAGCGCCGGCGGTACAACCATCCACCCCAGCCGTAAGCCGGTCAGCCCCCAGAACTTCGAAAAGCTGTTGACGACCACCAAGGGCTGCCCGTCGCCGGGTGCGCCGGTGATTTGCAGCACACTGCGCGCTGGGTGGCCGTAGCACAGGGATTGGTAGATTTCGTCCACCATCAGAAACCCCCGCTTGCGCCCAATCCCGTGAACAATGTTTTGCAGGTCGCCTCGGTCGATCTGTGTGCCAGTGGGGTTGGAAGGGGAGGCCAATAGGGCGCCGACGGTGGTTGTCTCCCACGCCTGTGCCAATTGCTCCCAAGTTGGTTGAAAATTGTTTTCCTCGCCAACTTGGACAAACTGTGGCTGTCCGCCTGCGGCCTGCACAAAGGTTTTGTTGCACGGGTAGCCAGGGTCGGTGAGCAGCACCCGCTGGCCCGGGTTAATCAGTGCAAGGCATGCATACAACAATGCAGCCGATCCGCCAGCGGTGATGATCACTTGGGCTTCAGGCACTTCAACACCAAACGTGGCCCGGTAATGCCCGGCGACCGCCGCCCGCAACTCCGGCAAGCCCAGCGCATGGGTGTAACGCGTTTGCCCCGCTTCCAGCGCCTTGTGATGCGCCTCCAGCACGGTGGGCGGTGGCCCGAAGTCGGGTTCCCCAATCGACAGATGAATAACCGGGTGGCCTTCGCGGCTAAGCGCATCCGCCTGTTTGACCAGTTCCATGACATGGAACGGTTGAATCAGGTTTGCCAGGTGGGACAGCATGAAACATTCACCTTAAAGAGGGGTGAGGCAAGGATATGAACGATTTGTGGAAAACCCCGACGACATGGGCAGGGCGTGCGCCTATAATTTTCGATTCTGTAGCATCACCCACAAAGAGACAATTATATGGCCCAACCGATGGATCAGCGCTTTCGCCAAGCCGCTCTGGAGTATCACGAATTCCCAAAACCCGGCAAATTGCAAATTGCCGCCACCAAGAGCCTGGTGAATCAGCGGGACCTCGCATTGGCCTATTCCCCCGGCGTGGCTGCTGCCTGTGAAGAAATTGAACAAGACCCATCCACCGCCGTTCGATACACTGCGCGGGGCAACTTGGTGGGCGTGGTCACCAACGGCACGGCCGTGCTGGGTTTGGGCAATATTGGCCCCTTGGCGGCCAAGCCTGTGATGGAAGGCAAGGCGGTGCTGTTCAAGAAGTTTGCCGGCATCGATGTGTTTGACATCGAAATCAACGAAACGGACCCTGACAAGCTGATCGAAATCATCGCCTCTCTGGAACCCACGTTTGGTGGCATCAACCTTGAAGACATCAAGGCGCCCGATTGCTTCAAGGTCGAGCGAGCCCTGCGGGACCGCATGAAGATTCCGGTTTTCCACGATGACCAGCACGGCACGGCGATTGTGGTGGGTGCTGCAATCCTGAATGGCCTGGAGGTCGTCGGGAAAAAGCTCGATGAAGTGAAGCTGGTGGCCTCCGGCGCGGGTGCAGCGGCACTGGCCTGCCTGGAGTTGCTGGTCGATCTCGGTTTGCCCCGCAAGAACATCTGGGTAACTGACATTGATGGCGTGGTCTATGAAGGCCGAACCAACAACATGGATCCCGACAAGGCAAAATTTGCGCAGCCCACCGAGGCCCGCAAATTGGCAGAAGTCATTTCTGGCGCAGACGTGTTTCTGGGTTTGTCGGCCGGTGGCGTGATGAGCCAGGACATGGTCAGGAGCATGGCCGCCAAGCCGCTCATTCTGGCTCTGGCCAACCCCACACCCGAAATTCTGCCTGAACAGGTGTACGAGGTTCGCTCCGATGCAATCATGTGCACAGGCCGCACCGATTATCCCAATCAGGTGAACAACGTGTTGTGCTTCCCGTACATTTTCCGGGGGGCACTTGATGTGGGTGCCACCACCATCACCAAAGAGATGGAAATTGCAGCGGTGCGCGCCGTCGCGGAGCTTGCCCGCAAAGAGCAATCCGACATTGTGGCGGCGGCGTACCGCACGCAAAACCTCAGCTTCGGCCCCGAGTACCTCATTCCCAAGCCCTTTGATCCGCGGCTGATCGTGCACATCGCACCGGCAGTTGCCAAAGCTGCTGTGGAGAGTGGTGTGGCCACTCGCCCGATTGAAGACATGGCCGCTTATCGCGATCAACTGCAGCAGTTTGTGTACCACTCGGGCACATTCATGAAGCCCATTTTTGCAGTGGCCAAGCGCTGCGTGGTTGAAACCCCGCAGACCAGCCGTGTGGTGTTTGCAGAAGCAGAAGATGAGCGTGTATTGCGCGCTGTGCAGGTGATTGTCGATGAAGGGCTTGCCAAGCCCATTCTGATCGGTCGACCGGCTGTTGTGGAACGTCGGTTGGAGCGCTTTGGTTTGCGCATCAAGGCAGGTGTGGATTTTGAACTCATCAACCCGGAGTACGATGAGCGTTACAAAGATTTCTGGCGTTCCTACTACGACCTGACCAAACGCAAAGGCGTCACGGAGGCTTATGCAAAAATTGAAATGCGCCGTCGCCACACCCTGATTGGCTCGATGATGATCCACAAGGGCCACGCCGATGCCATGATTTGTGGCACTTTTGGTACGCATGCGTTGCATCTGCATTACGTGAACCAGGTGATCGGCTTGCGCGCCGGGTGCAACACCTATGGCGCGATGAATGGCCTCATGCTGACCAATCGCCAGGTGTTTTTGGTAGACACCCACGTCAACTACGATCCCACAGCCGATCAAATCGCTGAAATCACCTTGATGGCGGCCGAAGAAATGTTGCGATTGGGTGTGCAGCCCAAAGCGGCCTTGCTGTCCCATTCCAACTTCGGCTCCAGCAACCAGCCGTCGGCCATCAAGATGCGCGAAGCCTTACAAAAATTGCGTGATGTTGCTCCCTGGCTGGAAGTGGATGGCGAGATGCACGGTGACTGTGCCATCGATGAGTCGGTGCGCAACACCATTTTTGCGGGTTCCACGCTCACTGGCGAAGCAAACCTTTTGGTTTGCCCGAACATTGACGCAGCCAACATTGCCTACAACCTGCTCAAGTCGGCGGCTGGCAACGGCATTGCGGTGGGGCCGGTATTGCTGGGTGCAGCCAAACCAGTGCACATTCTGACCGCGTCAGCCACGGTGCGCCGCATTGTGAACATGACGGCCCTGGCTGTGCTGGATGCCAACTCGGAGCGAGTAAGCACCCTTTGACGGGCGCGAGGGCTGCTTCATGTGGCGGTTTTAAAACAACAAATGGGCGTGCAAGTCACGCCTGTTTGTCTTTTAAAAACCCGGTGCCCGGGCGCACAATGTTTACATGAACGAAAACACGCCCATCGCCTTGCACCACCAACGTGAAGACATCACCGGCCTGGTCTTGTCCGGAGGCGGCGCGCGCGCTGCTTATCAGGTGGGGGTGTTACACCAGTTGGCCAAGTGGTTCGATCAGGAAGACCGTCGAGAGTTTGACTTCCCCTTCAAGATTCTTTGCGGCACTTCGGCGGGGGCCATCAATGCCGCTGCGCTGGCTTGCGCAGGAAGAAATTTCTACCAGTCCACCGACCGCATGATGCGGGTTTGGGAAAACTTCCGCTCCGAGCAGGTTTTCCGTTCAGACTCCCTGGGCATCATACGGACAGGGGCCCGATGGTTGTCTGCACTGTCGATCGGCTGGATGTTGCGCAAACGCCCCAAGTGTTTGCTGGACAACTCGCCCCTGTCGCATTTGCTTCACGAGTTGCTGCATTTTCGCAGGCTGGACGAGGCGCTTGAAAATGGCACCATTCGAGCCCTGGCGGTTACCGCTTCCAGCTACAGTTCGGGTCGCAATGTCACCTTCTTTCAAACCCTGGACGAGGTGGAATCCTGGTCCAGAACCCTTCGCATGGCTTTGCCCGACCGCATCACGGTGGAGCATTTGCTGGCCTCGGCCGCCATTCCTTTTGTGTTCCCGGCGGTCAAGCTTGAAATCGAGGGCCACATGGAACATTTTGGCGATGGCTCCATTCGTCAGCTGGCACCCATCAGCCCCGCCATTCACCTGGGGGCCAACAAGGTGATGGTGATCGGCTCCAGCCAGTCCGAAAATGACCACACCAAGGCCATTGAAGTGCGCGATGCCTACCCAAGCCTAGCGCAAATTGCAGGTCATGCCATGGCCTCCATTTTTTTGGACAGTCTTTCGATTGATGTAGAGCGTTTGAACCGGGTCAACAAAACCCTTGCGCTGTTGCCACCAGAAATGGCCACCAAAACAACCTTGAAGCCGGTTGAGCTGCTCCTGATTTCCCCATCGGAGCGTATCGACGAGATTGCAGCACGTCACACCCAGGATTTGCCCAGACCAGTGCGCACCATGCTGTCGGCTTTGGGGGCCACCGAGGCCAGTGGTTCGTCTTTGGCCAGTTATCTGCTGTTTGAAGCCAATTACACCCGCGAGTTGATTCGCATGGGCATGGCCGACACGATTGCAAAGCGCGACGAGGTGTATGCGTTCTTTGGGTTGGGTCGACAGGGCGCACAAGCGGAGTTGTCCATGTTGCATGGCGGTCGCACGGCCTGATTCTCCACCCCGGCAACAGGCTACAATGGTGAGTTTTTGCAGTCAGGCCAGTTGTCCCCATGGATTATTCCAACATCACCGCAGCGTGGCATGCCAGCATGGCTGGCGAGGGGCCGAGCCAATCCATCTTGCATGTGGCCCGCGGTAAACCCGTGTGCAGCGTGTCCACCCGTGACTTGGCCGATGTGCCTTCCGTGTTAAGCAGTGTTTCAGACCTGGCGGCTGCTGGCCACTGGGTGGTGGGCGGTTTGGCTTATGAGGCTGCACCCGCGCTGGACAGCAGCTTGCAGGTGCACGCACCCTCGGCCCAGTTGCCTCTGGCTGTGTTTGCTGCATACACGCCAGACCAGGTGCACCGTGTTTCCGTAGACCAGCTGGCGGCGCAGGCACTGGACTCGGTGTTTCAGCCCTGGCTGGATACGCAGCCGCTGTCGCTTTACCGTCAATCGTTTGAGGCCATCCAACAGGCCATCGAGGCGGGTGAGTTTTATCAAATCAACTTCACCACACGTTTGCAGGCCGCTTGCCCGCCTGTGAACCCCTGGTTCTTGTTCCTCCATTTTTTCAAGGCACAACCCGCAGCACGCAGTGTGTATTTGCACACGGACGAATGCAGTCTGTTGAGCTGGTCGCCCGAACTGTTTTTCAGTTGGTCTGGGCAGATGTTGTGCACCTCGCCAATGAAGGGCACGCGACCCTTGCCTCAAGGGGCTTCAGTGGCCGCATTGAGCGACAGTGCAAAAGATCGGGCCGAGAACGTCATGATTGTCGATTTGTTGCGCAACGACATGGCCAAGATCTGCGAGCCCAAAACCGTGCAGGTGCAATCGCTGTTTGACGTGATGCAGTTGAGCACGGTGGAGCAGATGACCTCCACGATTGTGGGAAAAACCCGTCCGGGCACCCGTTTGCTCGATGTGTTTGCGGCGCTTTTCCCATGCGGCAGCGTGACGGGCGCACCCAAATCCCAGGCCATGAAGCGCATTGCCGATTGGGAGCAGGCCGCACGCGGGTTTTATTGTGGTGCACTGGGTGTGCTCAACCCCAATGGCGAGGCACATTTCAATGTACCCATTCGCACAGCTGTCTTATTGCCCAGGCATGATGCCGGTGCAGTGATGGAGTATGGTGTGGGCAGTGGCATCACCTGGTACTCCGACCTTTGGGCCGAGAAACGTGAATGGTGGCAGAAGACCATGTTTTTGCGTCAGGCCAGCGTGGATTTTCAGGTGCTGGAGACGGTGCTGCTCAGGCAGGGGGCTTGGCAGCGCGAGGAGTTACACCTGGCGCGCATGGCGCGATCGGCGGACGTGTTTTCATATGTGTGGGATGAGCATGCGGTGAGGCATGCCTTGCTGCATGTGGCTGCCGGCCATCCGATCGGCAGTCATCGGGCGCGCTGGTTGCTGCATGCCGATGGTCGGTTTGAAGTGGTTTTGCAGGAGATGCCGCCCCCGCTGGGCAGGGTGTGTGTGCAGTTGGCCGACAAGCCCATGGTGGCTGATCCACAATTTGTGATGAACAAGACCACGCACCGCCCGCACTACGATGCCATGTTGCCAACCGCCCACGGTGTATTCGACACGCTTCTGTGGGATGCGTCGGGTGCGCTCACCGAGGCTTGCCGTTGCAATGTGGTCATTCAGCGTGATGGGCGTCTTTTAACGCCGGCACTGAAGCAAAATGAAGGCGCGGTTTTGCTGCCCGGTGTGATGCGCGAAGTGCTTTTAATGGAAAATACCATTGAAGAGGCGCGGATTGAGGTTCAGGATCTGCGCCTTGCCCAAGCGGTGTGGCTCATCAACAGCCTGCGGGGCTGGGTGCCTGTGGCGCAGGTGAGAAATTCGCAGGGCGCAGTTGTATTTCAATCCTAACCATAACAACAAGCACAGGGACGCATCGTGAACCCCACAACCATCGAAATCATTGGCGCAAGTCTCTTCGCCATTGCAGTCATCCACACGTTTTCAACCAAGTTTTTTGAGCGCCTCGCGCACACGCAACCGAATCACGCAGGCCTGTGGCATTTGCTCGGTGAAGTCGAGGCGGTGTTTGGCTTTTGGGCCATGGTGCTCGTCGTCTTCATGTTTTTCATGCTCGGTCAATCTGAGGCGGTGGCCTATGTGGACACGCGCAATTACACCGAGCCCCTGTTTGTGTTTGCAATCATGGTGATTGCTGCCAGCAAACCGATTCTGGTGTTGGCTGGCCGAATCGTTCGCAGCATTGCCGCGGTGCTTCCCATGGACAGGCAAGTGGCCTACTTTTTTACAACCCTGTCGATTGTTCCTTTGCTGGGCAGTTTTATCACCGAACCTGCCGCCATGACCCTGGCCGCATTTTTGCTGCGTGACCGCTTTTATACCCAGGGCATCAGCAACACCCTGAAGTACGGCACGCTCGGCGTCTTGTTTGTGAACATCTCGATCGGTGGCACGCTCACTCCCTTCGCGGCTCCCCCAGTGCTGATGGTGGCGGCCAAGTGGGGGTTTGACATGCACTATATGCTCACCATGTTTGGCTGGAAGGCGGCGTTGGCTGTGTTCGTCAATGCCACTGCACTCACCATTCTGTTTGCCAAAGAGTTGGCTGCCATGAAAAAACCATCCGAGAACGGGCCCAGGGAAGACATGCCTTTTTGGGTGATTGGAACGCATCTGCTCTTTTTGGTGTCTGTTGTGGTGTTTGCTCATCATCCTGCGGTTTTCATGGGGCTCTTCCTGTTTTTCCTGGGATACACAACGGCATACAGTCGCTATCAGGACCGCCTCATCCTCAAAGAAGGTTTGATGGTGGCTTTCTTTCTGGCGGGTCTGGTTGTGTTGGGCGGCATGCAGGCGTGGTGGTTGCAGGATGTCCTCAAGGGCATGAGCCCCACCGTGTTGTATTACGGGGCCACTGCATTGACGGCGATCACCGACAATGCGGCACTCACTTACCTTGGCTCGCTGGTGGAGGGGGTGAACGATGAGTTCAAGTACGCCTTGGTTGCAGGGGCTGTCACCGGGGGAGGCTTGACTGTGATCGCCAATGCCCCCAACCCGGCCGGGTTTGCCATCTTGCGCCACTATTTCAATGATGGTGCAATTCACCCAGGCAAATTGTTCATGGCTGCTTTGGGGCCCACGCTGGTGGCCATTGTTGCCTTTCAGGCTTTGTAAGAGTTGAGCAAACAGCAGATGGACTACAACGATCAGGAACAGGGGCAGTCCCCCCGCGATCTTGACGATGCACAAAAGGCGCTGGCCGATGTGCAGGCCCTGCTGCGCAAACAGAAAGTGATTGAAAGCGTGGTGCACAACCAGCAAAACCACGTGAATCCGCAGCGCCAAAGCCTGGTCGAAGAACTGGTGCATCGCCAGCATGTCACCGAGCTGGGCAACAAATTGCACCAGTTGCACCCGGCCGACGTGGCCTATGTGCTTGAAAGCCTGCCCCTGGAGGAGCGCCTCGTGGTGTGGGGCTTGGTTCGCTCGGAGCGGGACGGTGACATTCTGCTTGAATTGAGTGATGCGGTTCGGGAAAGTCTCATCAAGTCCATGGACAGCGAGGAGCTGTTTGCTGCAACCGAGTCCCTGGATGCCGACGAGATTGCGGAGCTGGCACCCGATCTTCCCCGCGATGTGGTGGAGAAGCTGGCCAGCAGCCTGAGTCTGGAGGAGCGCGAACAATTGCGCGCAGCCATGAGCTACCCAGAAGATTCGGTGGGTGCGCGCATGGACTTCGACATGGTGACCATTCGCGACGATGTGACGCTCGAGGTGGTGTTGCGATACCTGCGCCGGTTTGATGAGCTGCCAGACCAAACCGACCAGGTGTTTGTGGTGGACCGTGCAGACCATTTCAAAGGCAGCTTGCCGCTGGATCGTTTGCTGGTCAACGAGCCCGAAACCCTGGTGAGCGAAGTGATGAGCCGTGAGGTCCTGATGCTCTCGGCCCTGGACGACGCCTATGAAGCTGCTCAAGCCTTTGAGCGATACGATCTGGTGTCTGCGCCAGTGCTGGATCCTTCGGGCAAGCTGATTGGACGGCTCACCGTGAATGAAGTGGTTGACGTGATTCGCGAAGAAAGCGAGTCAGACCTGCTCTCCAGCGCAGGGTTGCGTGAGGAAGAGGACCTGTTTGCCTCGGTGTGGGAGTCCGCCAAAAACCGCTGGTTGTGGCTGGGCCTGAACTTGTGCACGGCTTTCTTTGCCAGCCGCGTCATAGACACTTTCGAGGGCACCATTGAGAAGGTGGTGGCTTTGGCCACACTCATGCCGATTGTGGCAGGCATTGCAGGCAACTCTGGCAATCAGACCATGACCTTGATGATCCGTTCTTTGGCGCTTGGGCAGGTCAACAACAGCAACATCGGTCTGCTCCTGAAAAAGGAACTGGCCATTGCTGGCTTGAATGGCCTGGTTTGGGGCGGTTTTGCAGGCCTGGCAGCCGCCGCCCTGTATTTCAGCTCACCCAATGCACTCATGCTTGGCATCATCATGAATCTGGCGATCATGTTGAACCTGCTGATTGCTGCGCTGGTCGGTGTCGCGGTCCCCTTGGGCTTGCAAAAAATAGGGCGAGACCCAGCCATGGGTTCATCGGTATTGCTCACCTTCACCACGGACAGCATGGGCTTCTTCATTTTCCTGGGTCTGGCCTCCATTTTTTTCTAGGGCAGATTCAACGTGTTTTGTGCTGCGCCTTCGGTTTCAGTGGTGGTGCCCGTGTTCAACGAAGTGCCGTCGGTGGTCGACAAAGCCTTCTCTTCACGCATGCTGGACCTGCATTCGCTGTTGCGTCCCTGTGATGAATTGATCTTGGTGGATGGCGGCTCTGGCGATGCGAGTTGGCCTGCTTTGCTTGAATTGTCCACACGCCCCGGAATTTTTGTCATGCAAAGCGTCAAAGGACGGGCCTTGCAAATGAATGCGGGGGCGATGCGGGCGCGTGGCGAGGTGTTGCTGTTTTTGCATGCAGACACTGTGCTTGGCGAGCAGGCCTGGTCCACTTTGTTGGGCCGGCTTCATGCGCATGCCCACGCCCCGCTTTGGGGGCGTTTCAATGTGCGGATTGACGGCCACAGCCTGTGCTTGCCCATGGTGGCTTGGTTCATGAACCAGCGCTCCCGCTTGAGCAAGATTGCCACGGGGGATCAGGCCCTTTTTGTGTCTCGGCATGTGTTTGAGTCGCTTGGCGGCTTTCCTCAGCAGGCACTGATGGAAGACGTGGAGATTTGTAAACGCTTAAAGCGGCTTGATTCAATCCGGTTTTTGGCAATCCGCAGCCCTGTGACGACTTCAGGGCGCCGTTGGGACAGCCACGGTGCATGGGCCACGATTGTCCTGATGTGGCGATTCCGTTACCTGTATTGGCGTGGGGTGCCAGCCGCCCTGTTGGCGCATCAATACGCAGACACACGCAAAAAGGCAGCACTCACCGTGGCCGTGTTTGCCAAGTACCCCGAGCCTGGCCGTGTAAAAACCCGATTGCACGCCCTGTTGGGTGAGCAGCAGTGTGCAGAATTTGCGCGGTATCTTTTGCTGTCTACCCTGGACAAGCTGCACGATGTAAACACGGTGTTGTGGACCGACGGCGGCGACGATTTGGCCTGGTCCACCTTGCTGGGTCCACGAGCCGTTCTGCGCAGGCAACAGCCTGAAGGCCACTTGGGCATCCGAATGCAGGCCGCGGTTCAAGCGCATTTGCAACACAGCGAGGTGGTGGTGTTGTTGGGGCCGGATGCCGTTCAGTTCAAGCAGGCAGACCTCCAGGCCTTGGCGGATGCAGCCAGGCAGGCGGGGATTGCTTTT
>DASUEC010000352.1:0-2809 GCA_036275255.1 Limnobacter sp.
TCGGCGTGGCTGCCGCGCAGCACTGTCTCGTGCGTCGTACCGGAGTCGAACCACACATCGAGCGTGTCCGGGTTTTTGATGTAGTCTTTGGCCTCGTCACCAATCAATTGCTCGACCGTTACATGTTGCCAGGCTTCAATGCCTTGTTTTTCGATCATCTGCGCGATGGTCTCGATCAGCTCAGGCGTGCGCGGGTGCAACTCGCCTGTCTCACGATGCACCAGAAAGGCCATGGGCACACCCCACTGGCGTTGGCGCGACAGCGTCCAGTCTGGCCGATTGGCGATCATGGCGTGCAGGCGTGCTTTGCCCCAGGCCGGGAAGAATTCGGTGGCTTCCACACCTGCAAGTGCTTTTTCACGCAGGCTGCCGCTTCCGTCCTTGGCCTGTACATCCATGCCTGCAAACCACTGTGAGGTGGCCCGGTAAATCACGGGGGTTTTGTGGCGCCAGCAGTGCATGTAGCTGTGGCCAAATTTGACCTGCTTGATCAGCGTTCCCACTTCGATCATTTTTTCAACAATCAGCGGGTTGGCTTTCCAGATGTGCAGGCCGCCGAAGAAGGGCAGGGAATCGGCATACACGCCATTGCCCATCACCGGGTTGATGATGTCAGCGTCCTTCAGGCCATAAGCCTTGCTCGTGACGAAGTCGTCTACACCATAGGCGGGTGCGCAGTGCACAATCCCGGTGCCGGCGTCGGTGCTCACGTACTCGGCCAGGTACACCGGGCTCAAGCGGTCGTAAAAGGGGTGTTTGAAGGCAATGCCTTCCAGGGCGGTGCCTTTGGTGGTGGCCACTTCCGACCCTTCGAGTTCGTAGCTTTCCAGGCAAGGCTTGACACGTTCCTGGGCCAGCAGCAGATGTTTGCTGCCCACATCCACCAGGCTGTACACCAACTCGGGGTGCAGGTTCAGTGCCTGGTTGGCAGGCAGGGTCCAGGGGGTGGTCGTCCAAATCACCAACTGGCCTGGTTTGGATTGCAAAGTGGCCAGCGGAATGTTGAATGCCGCGGCCAGCCTGTTGAGTTGAGTCGCTTCGAAAGGGAAACCCACATCGACGGCGATGTCTTGTTTGTCTTTGTATTCAACCTCGGCCTCGGCCAGGGCGGAGCCACAGTCAAAGCACCAGTTCACGGGTTTCAGGCCGCGAAACACATAGCCCTTTTCCATGATTTTGCCCAAGGCGCGGAGTTCGTCGGCCTCGTTGCCAAAGTTCATGGTTTTGTAGGGATTGTCCCAATCGGCCAGCACACCCAGTCGAATGAAGTCTTTTTTCTGGCGTTCAATTTGCTCTGCGGCGTAGGCGCGGCTTTTTTCTTGCACTTCCAGCGTGGGCTTGCCTTTGCCGATGGTTTTTTCGATCTGGATTTCAATGGGCATGCCATGGCAGTCCCATCCTGGCACGTAGCGCGCGTCGTAACCCGCCAGGCATCGGCTTTTTACGATGATGTCTTTTAAAATCTTGTTGACTGCATGGCCAATGTGGATGTCGCCATTGGCATAGGGCGGGCCATCGTGCAACACAAACTTGGGCTTGCCCGCCTTGGCCTGGCGAATGGCCTTGTACAAGTCTTCCTTGCACCATTGTTCAACCCAGTTCGGTTCCCGCGCTGGCAGGTTCCCGCGCATGGGGAAGGGCGTGTCGGGCAGGTTCAGTGTGTTCTTGTAATCCATGGTGGGTTAACAGCCTGTGTATGAAATCCGGGGTTGTTCGGCAGCCAGCAAAGCCATGGCTTTGGCCGTGTCTTTGTGCATTTGCTCAACCATGGTGTCGAGCGACTCAAAGTGTTGTTCCGGGCGAATGTGCGCAAGCACTTCAATGCGAAGCAGCTTGCCATAGGCATTGCCCTGCCAGTTTGGTATGAATGTTTCCAGCAGGATTTGGTCGGATTGTTCAACCGTGGGGCGCACACCCATGCTGGCAACGGCTGGCAGCGGCCTTGGCCCCAAACCGTGCACCCACACCGCCAAAATGCCTCTGAGTGCGCTGGCCCGTCCGGCGATCCGCAGGTTCATGGTGGGAAATCCCAAAGTGCGGCCCAACTTCTTGCCATGAACGATATGCCCGGAATACACCAGTGGATGCCCCAGCATGTGCGTTGCTTTGCCCACATCTCCGGCTTTCAAGGCCTCGCGAATGTTGGAGCTGGAAACACGTGTGCCATTGGTTTGGACTTCGGACAGATCGTTGACCTCGAAGCCGCGGCTTTGGCCCAATTCCTTAAGCAATCCGAAATCACCTGCTCGCTTGGCACCAAAGCGGAAGTCGTCCCCAACCCACACCTGCTTGGCGTTCAGTTGCTTGACCAGCACCTCGCTCACAAAATCCTCTGGGCTGAGACTGGCTGTGTTTTTGTTGAAGGGCAGAATGCAGACCTGTTCAATGCCACAGCGCTTCATTTGAATGAGGCGGTCTCTCAGTGTTGAAATACGGTCGAGCTTGAAACCCTGGCTGAAAAACTCCTTGGGATGCGGATGTAGCGTGACCACTGTGGGCACCAGCCCCTGGCTTTGTGCCGCCTTTACAACACGCGCAAACAAAGCCGCGTGGCCCAGATGGACCCCGTCGAAGTTGCCAATCGTCAATGCTGTGCCCGGGCGCTGACCTGCGGCGCTGGGGCGGCGTGTGATTTTCATGCCCGGATGCTTGGAATCGGTGGTTGCAAAACAACCCGTCATTATACGGCCTGAAACAAGAAAACAAGGGCGTTTTTCCCCGCACAGTGATAAACTCGCGCCATGCAAAAAACCGCGCCCACCATTGTCGTCCTGATTTCCGGACGAGGCTCCAACCTGCAAGCCCTCAT
>DASUEC010000353.1:0-4866 GCA_036275255.1 Limnobacter sp.
GGGCCTGTTTTCAACTTGCAACAGGCCGTGGTTGTGGCAAAACTGCACGAATGTGGCCAGCGGGAACTGAAGCATTTGCTCGCTTGGGCAACTCCAGATGGCTGCAGCCATGGGCACCAGGTACCAGTCGCGAAACTCAGCGCAGTATTTTTCTTCGCGAAGGTAATCCCCAAGACTCACGCCCGCCTTGCCCTCAAAAATGGCAGCCCGGCCGGAATCGGCCACCAGGGCAGTTGCTTCTTTGTTGAAGCGCAAAATGTCGAGCAACATTTTCAGGAATCGGGGTCGCAGCAGATTGCGACGTTGAGCAAACACGGTGTTCAAGTTGGTGCCTGCCCATTCCAGATTGATTTCGGGCAGACAGACCGAAAACGACATGTCGGACTGCACGGTTTCAACATCCAGTTCTTTGAACAGCGCAATCAGATTGGGATAGGTGCGTTCGTTGTAAACCAAAAAGCCTGTGTCCACCGGAAATTCGACGCCATCGACAGTGATGTCGACCGTGTTGGTGTGTCCGCCGATGTAATTGTTGGCCTCAAACAGCGTGACCTGCGCATGGTTGCGCAAGGCATAGGCTGCAGACAAACCCGAAACTCCCCCGCCAATGACCGCCACACTGGGCTTCGCGGTTTGTGTTGACTGGCTCATGGTCCCCCTGAAATTGGTCTTGCAATCAGTAACTCGTCAATGCTAACCCGAAAGTGTGAACAATTCCGGGTCTGCACCGTGCCTTATCGGCGATCTTCCTCAATCCAGGCCACCGCAGAGTGGTTGTGAATTGATTCAAAATTCTCACTTTCTACCCGGTAAGCCTGCACTTTGGGGTTTGCACGCAGGCGGATGGCCACATCACGCACCAAGTCTTCAACAAACTTCGGATTGTCATAGGCCCGCTCAGTCACGTACTTCTCATCGGGCCGCTTCAGCAATCCCCACAATTCGCACGATGCCGACTCTTCAGCCATCCGGATCAACTCTTCCACCTGCAGGCCTTTGCCCGCCAGCGCGCGGATTGTGATGTGAGAGCGTTGATTGTGCGCCCCATAGTTTGAAATCTTCTTGGAGCATGGGCAAAGACTGGTCACGGGCACCACCACACTGAGGTAGATGTCTGTGGCCTTGCTGCTGTGATCGGCCTCCAGCGTCACCTCGTAGTCGAGCAGGCTGGCCACGCCAGACACCGGGGCCACTTTCCGTACAAAGTAGGGGAAGCGCAGGGTGATGGTGCCAGCTTTGGCTTCCAGGCGAATGAGCATGTCACGCATCATCTCTCGCATGCCATCCAGGTTCAGGGCATGGTCTTGATGTTGCAAAATTTCAAGGAAGCGGGACATGTGGGTGCCCTTGACTTCCGGAGGCAGATGAACCGCCATGTCAATCACAGCCACCGTGGGTTGAGGCCCCTCGGCTGTTTCCACAATCACGGGGTGTTTGATGCCACGCACGCCAACGCGTTGGATGGCAATGTTGCGGGAGTCGGCCCGTGCTTGTTCATCGGGTAAAAAAATTCCGTCCGGTGCGTTCATTGGATGCTCTCCATCATTAATGCAGCAGGTTGATTGGATGTGCAAAAAATGCACCATGACTATGTGAAAACCCGGGCTGGACTAGACAGACAGTTCGTCCTACAATGCCTCTGATGGCCATGAATGTCTCTATATGTGTGGTGAAAAGAGGCGTCATGTGTTAATTTGATTCACACAACCCGGATCCGTTCCATTATTATTCGATCACAGTGGCAAGTCAATTTGTCTAGGACAAAATAGATGTTGAAGTATCCAGACCGGCAGGTGTCGGCATGAACGAGCGCTCGGAACTTAGCCAGCCATCCTTCTCAATCGCAGCTGTGGAGCGAGACACCGGTTTGCCCAAAGACACCCTGCGCGTCTGGGAAAAGCGTTACAACTTTCCACAGCCGGGCCGCGATGCCTTCGGCGAGAGAATTTATTCCATTGAACAGGTTGAAAAGCTTCGGGTCATCAAGCGACTGCTCGACGGCGGCCATCGCCCTGGCAAAATCATCGGCCTGAGCATCGACGAGCTGGTCAAACTGGCCGAGGTGAGCACGGCAGGCATGCGCATGGCGGTTGCTCCAGACAGCCTGGACGAACTCAACGGTTACATGGAACTCATCAAAAAGCATGACGCCGAAGAGTTTCGCCAAACCATGTCGCGTTTGGCGCTCACCATGGGTTTGCGCCGGTTCGTTGTAGAAATTGTGGCTCCGCTGAACACCATGGTGGGCGATGCATGGGCGCGAGGGTACTTCGAGATTTTTGAAGAGCACATTTACACCGAAACCATCCAGGTGGTGTTGCGCAATGCCTTGAACACCATTCCCTCCACCCGCAAAGGCCCACGGGTGTTGCTCACCACCTTGCCCAACGAACTGCATGGCCTTGGCCTGCTGATGGCCGAGTGTATTTTTTCGATGGAAGGTGCGCAGTGTGTGTCGCTGGGCACCCAAACCCCGATCTACGACATTGTTTTGGCCACCCGGGCCCAGAACATCGACATTGTGGCCCTGTCGTTTTCCGTGATTCAAAGTTCGCCTGCGGTTCTGGATGCCGTGGCTGAACTGCGCGAGAAACTTCCTCACAACGTCGAAATTTGGTGCGGGGGTTCCTCCACCGCATTGCGCAAAAAATCATCCGACGACTTCGTGCTGTTGAGCTCTCTGGATTCGATCGCTGAAGAAGTGACCCAATGGCGCCAACGCAATCAGTTTAAATCAGCGCGCTGAGTACACCCGTGGGTTTCAAAGGCAACAAGTCTTATCTTCCTGCCAAGCCATGCGTGGTGTGTGGCAAAGACATGACCTGGCGCAAAAGCTGGGCAAAAAACTGGGAGCAGGTGAAATACTGTTCCGACGCTTGCCGCAAGTCCGCGCCCAAAAAAAGCAGCACCCCATAAGGCATTGATTCCCATGAGCAGTACCAGAGCAGTGTTGGTGCTGGGTGACCAGCTGGACCTCTCCAACCCGGCCTTGCTGGCCAATCCGCCGGGCAGCGCATCGGTGCTGATGATCGAAAGCATCTTGGAATCCAAGGTGGTTTGGGTGCACAAGGCCCGAATCGCCGTTTTTCTTGCCGCCATGCGGCACTTTGCCCAAGTGTTGCGCCAGGCAGGTTACACGGTGCACTACAGCTGCCTTGGCGACAGTGGCCAGCACAGCTTGGCCGAGGTGTTGGCTGCCCGATGCGAGCAATTGGGCATTGAATCACTGGACATGGCTGAACCCGGCGAGTGGCGCCTTGAGCAGGACATCACAGCCATGGCACGCCAGCGCAAACTCAAACTGCGCATGCTCGAAGATTCCCATTACTTGTGCACACGCAGTGAATTTGCCCAATGGGCCGCCAAATACAAACAACTGCGCATGGAATATTTTTACCGTGAAATGCGCAAGCGCACCGGCGTGCTGATGCATGGCGATGAGCCGGTGGGGGGGCAGTGGAACTATGATGCAGACAACCGTTGTGCCTATCCCAAAGAAGGGCCGGGCCATATTGCACCGCATGCAGTTTTCAAGCCCGATGAGCTCACCCAGGGCGTGTTGGATGAGGTCACGCAGCGTTTTGCAGACCACCCCGGCTCACTCCAGAACTTTGCGTGGCCGGTCACGCGGGCGCAGGCCCTGCATGCACTGGATGTGTTTGTAAAAACCAGGCTGCCCAATTTCGGGCAGTACCAAGATGCCATGTGGACCAACACACCATTTGGCTGGCATTCCCTGTTGTCTGTGGCCATCAATCTGCATTTGCTCAATCCCCGGGAAGTGATTGCGCGCGCCGAAGAAGCGCATGCACAAGGGCTGGTGGACTTGCCCAGCGCGGAAGGTTTTATTCGTCAAATCCTGGGTTGGCGTGAATTCATGCGGGGCGTGTATTGGCTGGACATGCCGGGCATGCGGCAAGCCAATGCCCTGGATGCCCAACTCGATTTGCCCGCGTGGTTTTGGACCGGCAAAACCAGGATGCGTTGCATGAGCGATTCCATCGGGCAAACACTGGACCACGGTTATGCCCACCACATTCAGCGCTTGATGGTGATTGGCAACTTTGCCCTGTTGGCGGGATTGTCGCCCCAACAGGTCGAAGATTGGTTTTTGGCGGTGTACGTGGATGCGGTGGAATGGGTCGAACTGCCCAACGTGGCTGGCATGGCCTTGTTTGCCAACGGGGGGCGCTTCACCAGCAAGCCATACATTTCCTCTGGCGCATACATCAAGCGCATGAGCAATTATTGCAAATCATGCCCCTACGATGCCGCGCAAAAAACCGGAGACAAAGCCTGCCCTTTCACGACCCTGTACTGGGGCTTTCTGGATCGGCATGAAGCAATGCTGGCCGCCAACCCGCGCACTGGCCTGATGGCAAAAAACATTGCCCGCCTCAAGCCCGACGAGCGCGATTCGCTTCGTCAGCAAGTCAAACTTACCTTGAAAAAACTCGACACCCTTTAAGGGCCCTCGCCTTGGTGTACGCTTGCAACGTCCCCAACTGCCACCTGCATGGCCAATGAGCACCATCAAGCTTTCCGGATTCACCGCCGATCCCGTCATTGCTGCATTGCCTGCCCATGTGCAGGTGTATGTGGTGGGTGGTGCCGTTCGGGATGAATTGCTGGGCCGCCCCAAAAGTGACCGCGATTGGGTGGTGGTGGGGGCCACTCCGCAACTCATGATTCAAGCTGGCTTCAAGCCAGTGGGGGCAGATTTTCCAGTTTTTTTGCACCCGGTCACCCAGGAAGAATACGCCCTGGCCCGCACCGAGCGCAAAAGTGGCCATGGCTACAAAGGTTTTGTGTTTTATGCCGACGCCGATGTAACGCTGGAGCAAGACCTCCTGCGCAGGGATTTTT
>DASUEC010000354.1:0-8075 GCA_036275255.1 Limnobacter sp.
GACGCTCCAGGGCTTTTTCAAGGTTTCGTTGCTGTGCAGGGCTCAGGCTGTGATTAAACACCACCAGCTCCACCTCATGCGCCTGGCAATGGGCAAAAATTTCCTGCACCTTTCCTGAGCCGATGAATGTGGCCGCTTCCGGGGAACGGCGTTTGGAAGTGAACACCCCCTGCACGTTAGCCCCGGCAGAACTTGCCAGCAGGGCGAGCTCTTCCACACTTTCGTGAAACTCTGCCTGCCCCAAGTCCAAAGCCACCAGAACACAACGGGTCATGGGTTCACCGAACCGGGTGCGCGTGCCACCACAATGCAGACCAAGAATGGTTGAGGAAGTGACTTGATTATTCCTTCACCTCAGGGGTGAATGTCACGGAGCGGCCAGGCACCACCGTAGAAATGGCGTGCTTGTAAACCATTTGCGTGACCGTGTTGCGCAGGAGCACCACGTATTGGTCAAAAGACTCAATCTGCCCTTGAAGCTTGATGCCGTTGACCAAATAGATCGACACGGGCACATGCTCTTTGCGCAGCAGGTTGAGGAAGGGGTCTTGTAAAAGTTGCCCTTTGTTACTCATAACAGCTCCAGACTGTGTTGTGATTATTGAATGTCAGAGCTTTTGGCTCGTCACGCTAAGTTTACAGAAAGCGCACCGGGGTGCCAATTTAAAGCCCGTCTTTTGATGATATGGACTGCCTTTTTTCATAAAAAGTTCAAACGTCCGATACAAGCGTCCCCTTAACAGGGTACACGGTAAGTGGATTTCAGGCCGAATCAGGTTCCAGCCACTCCGAGAGCCGCGGCTTTTCGATAAATTCAGCCTGGAATCGCTTGAGCTTTTCGCTTCCGTTGGGCAGACGCACCGCCCAGCGGGCGGGCAAAGAGGGATCAAACCAAAGCGCCTTTGCAACCACCTCTGCGCTGATTTTGCATGGGTCGCAGATCAGCGCAAACCTGTCACTGCCCCGCACACTGGAGAGCAGACCAATCACACCGTGGTTGATCAGGGTGTTCAAAATATCATCAAGCTGGTCTGGAGGTACCCTGGCGAACACGCGCAACTCCTCCATGGTCATGCCAGGCCTGGCCTGCTGGCGCGACTTTTCAAGTTCAGAAAGCACACTGAGGCCCTGCAGCCATTTCTGACCGGGGCGGTAAGTGTTGTCCCAATAGCCTGTGCGAGCCACGGGCAATGCAGCCACAATGCTGGCACCCAACAGCACAATGATCCAGGACAGGTAAAGCCACAGCAAAAAGATCGGAAAGGCCGCCAAGGCACCGTACAACTTGGTGTAACTGGGGAAATGGGTGATGTATTGGGCAAACGCGATCTTGGAAATTTCGAACAACACAGCAGCCACCAAACCGCCCACCAGGGCGTCTTTCCAGTGCACAGCGCGATTGGGGATGATGCGGTAGATAAAGGCGAAAGCCAGCACCGTGAACAGAAGCGGCACCAAACTCAGAATTGGCAGGAAACCGCCCCTGCTGGAGTCTATGCCATCCAGTGAACGACCGATGATGGCTGTGGAAAGGCTGATGCTCAAGCCAATGAGAACCGGAGCCAGAGAAATGACCGACCAATACAGAACCACCTTGTTCATGGTGGATCGTGGCCGCTTGACGTTCCAGATCTGGTTGAAAACCCGGTCCACCGTGAGCATGGTCGACAGCGCAGTGATCACCAAAAACACAATGCCAACGGCCGTCAACCCTTTGGCTTTGGCTGAAAAATCATTCACATAAGTCAAAATGGTTTCTGAAAGGGTCTCTGGGAAAAACCCCTGGATCAGATAAATCTGCAAATCCATCTGCAAACGATCAAACATCGGGAAGGCCGTGAAAATTGCCAGGGCCACAGTGACCAAAGGCACCAGGGAAAGCACCGTGGTGAAAGTCAGGCTGGACGCCACCTGAGGCAGGCGCTGCTCGGAAATGCGCAGCCCCACCAAACGCGTAAAAGCGATCCACCAACGCAAATCCAGTGGACTCAGCTCGGCATCTTCCACAGACAATGCCTCGCGCGCGCTGCGCATGAATCGCTGTCCACGGCTCAACGGTACGGGCTCTTTGTCATTGGGCTTCACAGGATTGGTGTTCTCGGATGGGCCGGAAGGTGCGGCTGAACTCATGGGCTTCAGTACAATGGTGGTTCACGCATTTCATGATACCCCCGATCGATGATTGAAGTACTGGTCTTGTATTACAGCCGCCATGGGGCAACCGCTCAACTGGCCCGAGAAATTGCCCAAGGCATTGATGCCGTTGCGGGTGCAAGCGCACGCCTGCGGACCGTGCCACCGGTGTCTACCACCTGCGAGGCCACGTCCCCGGCCATTCCCGACCAAGGGCCGCCCTACGCCGAGCCAGGCGATTTAAAAGAATGTGCAGCGCTGGCCGTGGGATCACCCACGCGATTCGGCAACATGGCTGCCGCCATGAAATACTTCATCGACAACACCGTGGCCAACTGGCTTGCAGGCGATCTGGTCAACAAACCATTCTGTGTATTCACAAGCACAGGCAGCCTGCACGGTGGCCAGGAAACCACGCTCACCAGCATGGCCTTGCCCTTCATTCACCACGGCATGCTGTGGATGGGCATTCCATACACAGAACAAGCCCTCAACGACACAGAGACAGGCGGTACACCGTACGGGGCCAGTCATTGGGCCGGTCCGCAAGGCAATCGCCCGCTGAGCCCGCACGAAATTGCATTGGCACGCGCACAGGGCAGCCGTTTGGCCAAGGCTGCGCTGGCGCTCGGGCAAGGCATGGGAGCAACACCATGAACACACAGAACACACAGAACACACAGAACACACGCAAACAAGCATACTGGTGGAGTGTGGGCAGCCTGCTCGGCCTGATCGCGCTTTGCGTTGCCTGGGAGCTGTGGCTGGCCCCACTACGGCCCGGCGGCTCCTGGCTGGTGCTCAAGGTGTTGCCACTGCTGTTGGTGGTGCCAGGCATCTTCAAGCAGCGGGTGCGCACCTTCCAGGCCACCTCGCTGCTGGTGTGGCTGTACTTTGCCGAAGGGGCAACCCGGGCCAGCTCAGACCCTGCAATGGCCTCCCAGCTCATGGCCGGTCTGGAGATCGTGTTTTCTGTGGCCTTGTTTGCCAGTGTGAGCGTATACGCCCGCACCCACAAGGCACCCAAATCCACCCCACCGGTTTAACCCATGAATGCCTTCTTGCAACACATTGAGCAAAACATTCCAGGGCTGCTCATGCACACCGACCCGCAGCGCATTGCCGCCGCATGCACCGACTGGCGCAAACGCTACCACACCGACGCCCTTGCAGTGCTTGAGCCTGCAACCGTGCAGCAGGTGCAGGCCATCGTGCAGGCCTGTACCCAGCATGGTGTGGCCATGTGTACCCAGGGCGGCAACACCGGGCTGGTGGGTGGGGCCGTGCCGGCTGCGGAAGGCGCTGCTGCCAAACAGGCTCATGTGGTGCTGAAAACCGGCCGCCTGCGAGAGGTGTTGCAAATTGACGAGTCCAACCTCACCCTCACTGCGAGTGCAGGCTACACCCTTCACGAAATTCAGGAATTTGCCAGCGCACACGGTTTTTTGTTTCCCTTGAGCCTGGCCTCCGAAGGCACCTGCACCTTGGGCGGCAACCTGGCGAGCAATGCGGGTGGGGTGGCTGTGCTGCGCTATGGCAACGCCCGTGAGTTATGCCTCGCCCTGGAGTTTGTGGATGCTGGGGGGGCTGTTTGTGGCGACCTGCGCGGACTCCGAAAAAACAACACGGGATACGACTTACGGCACCTGTTGATTGGCTCCGAAGGCACACTGGGCATCATCACCACCGCCTGCATGAAAGTTTACCCGGCACCGAAAAGCCGATGTGTGGCTTGGTTGAATGTGGACGACATTCACGCCGCTGTGCGTGCATTGGCGTTTATTCAAAGCCATTTGTACAGCGCATTGAGCAGCTATGAATGGATGAATGGACAAGCGATTGACCTTGTACAAACCCACTTTCCAGCGCGTGCGCCATCCCTCAACACCCCCAGCGACCATGTGCTGGCCGAATTCACTTCGCTGGGCCACGAAGATGCGCTGTTGGAACAGGTACAAAGTGCCTTGGGCCAACTGATGGATGAACAAGCCAGCGTGCGGAACATCACTCTTGCACAAAGTGGCAAAGACATCGACCGACTGTGGTCTCTGCGCGAGAACATCTCAGAAGCCCAGGCAAAATCGGGGCTGAATGTAAAACACGACGTGGCGTGCCCTGTGTCTGCACTGCCCAAGTTTCATGACCTGGCGCTTCAGGCAATACAAGAACACGGCATTGAAGTTCGTCCAATTTTGTTTGGCCATCTGGGTGACGGCAATTTGCATTTCAACCTGTCGGCCCCCGCAGAATGCGACGCTGCGCACTTTCTGGCAAAACACCAGAGCATCCTCAATGCGCTGGTGCATGAAACAATCATTGCCTGCGGTGGCACCGTGTCTGCAGAGCACGGGATTGGCCAGCTCAAGGCGGACCTGCTACAAAACACCACCAGCCCGGCCAACTACAGGCTTTTCAAGGCGCTCAAACAGGCAATGGACCCCATGGGCCTGTTGAACCCGGGCAAGGTGCTGCGCTAAGCCAAGGGATTGGCAGTGAGTTGCTGAAAATGGTTGAGCAAATTCCGGCTGCAATCGTCCTCTGCATCCACTTTGCGCAAAACCTCGCCGGCACGCTCGGCCAACTCCACCACCTGCTTCGAGCAAGTGGGCGACTGAATCAGCATGGTGAGCGGAGTAATGAGGTGATCGGCTTTCATCAGCAGTTGTGCGCACTCTCGCGCAAACACCGCGTAGGCCTCCAGGGATTCGAACAAAGAAGACTGCACCTTGTGCAGTTCACCGCCACTGGGGGATGACGATGGCAAACAGGCGATCAAGTCTTGGCGGTTTGCCAGCTCGCGCGCGATAAGCTCCACAGAGTCTGGGATGCGGAGTTGCAACTCCTTGAGGCTTTGCCGAACATGTGCAAAGAGGTCAAACAAACCCAATGCATCATTGAATCGAATGGCGCTGACCGGATGACTCATGATTACAAAGAGGACCTCTTGCCTGCTGAAAACAAACCAAAGTGTGTTTCACAACCACATGGCATGTCCAGCGAAGGCTCCTCTCAGGCCTGAACGGCCACCTTGCTCAGCGCCTCTTCCACCACGTCCCAGGTGTTTGCTTTCAATCGCGAGGCATCCGACATCACCTGCCTGTACAAGCGACCGCCGGGCTGCCCATGGAACAGACCAAGCCAGGAGCGCGTGATGTTTCGGATGGATTCCCCCTGAATCATTTGGGCTTGTGCATAGGCACGCATCTCTTCAATCACTGTGCCACGTGATTTGAATGCAGATTCTCTCCCGGTGACAAGGGCATCAAACTCACTGAGCAACCAGGGATTGGTGTATGCCTCCCGACCAATCATGCAACCATCGGCCCACTGCAAATGTTGCCGAATCTCTTCCACGGTTTTAATACCGCCATTGAGCACAATCTGGAGATGCGGAAAATATTCTTTCAAGCGCCGCACCACTGCATAACGCAGTGGGGGAATCTCGCGGTTTTCTTTGGGGGATAATCCTTTGAGCACGGCATTGCGGGCATGCACAATGAACGTGCCGCAGCCTGCTTCGCTCACCTTGCCCACAAAGTCGTGGAGCATTTGCTCGCTCTCATCGTAATCCAGCCCAATGCGGTGTTTAACAGTGACCTCCAGACCACATGCATCGCGCATGGCTCTCACACAATCGGCCACCAAGTGGGGCTCAGCCATGAGACAGGCACCAAATGCACCCTTTTGAACACGCTCACTGGGGCAACCACAATTCAGGTTGAGCTCGTCATAACCCGCTTGCTCGACCCATTTTGCGCATGCAGCCAGATCGGTCGGATCGCTTCCGCCAATTTGAAAGGCCACCGGGTGTTCCTCGGTGTTGTAAGCCAAATAGCGTGCACGGTTGCCATACACCAAGGCACCCGTGGTGATCATCTCGGTGTACAACCAAGTGTGCTGGCTGATGGCACGGTGGAACCGCCGGCAGTGCCGGTCGGTCCAGTCGATCATGGGTGCTACGGACAACTTTCGGGATTTGACGTTCATTCAGGTATTCTACAAACGAAAAAGGGCGAGACCAAAGCCACGCCCCCGTCGCGCTGAGCAATGTCAGCGCCTTGATCTGGCTTGTGAAGCCTTACGCGGCTTCGCGGCTGGCCTTTTTGCGCTCGTGCTCCTTGAGGTAGCGCTTGCGGATACGAATGCTCTTGGGGGTGATCTCCACCAACTCGTCATCGGCAATAAACTCCACCGCGTATTCGAGGTTCAGTGCAATGGGGGGAACCAAACGAACGGCTTCGTCGGTGCCGGATGCACGCACGTTGGTCAGCTGCTTGCCCTTGATGGGGTTGACCACCAGGTCGTTGTCACGGCTGTGAATACCAATCACCATGCCCTCGTACAACGCTTCACCCGGTGACACAAACATGCGACCACGGTCCTGGAGCTTCCACAGCGCGTAGGCCACTGCATCGCCGTCGTCTTGAGAAATGAGCACACCGTTGTGGCGCTCGGCCAGACCACCTTCTTTGACAGGCGCGTACTGGTCAAACACGTGGCTGATGAGGCCGGTGCCGCGGGTCATGGTGAGGAAATCACCCTGGAAACCGATCAGACCACGGGCGGGAATGCGGTACTCCAGGCGCACTCGGCCCTTGCCATCCGGAGACATGTCCAGCAGGTCTCCTTTGCGGCGGCCCAACTCTTCCATGATGGCGCCTTGGTGGGTGTCTTCCACATCCACTGTCAGCATTTCATAGGGTTCGCATCTCACACCGTCAATGTCCTTAAACACCACGCGTGGACGCGACACAGCCAACTCATAGCCCTCACGGCGCATGTTTTCCAGCAGGATGGTGAGGTGCAATTCGCCACGGCCAGACACTTCAAACACGGTGTCATCGTCGGTGTCTTTGACGCGCAGGGCCACGTTGCTCTTGAGCTCACGCTGCAGGCGGTCACGCAACTGGCGGCTGGTCACAAACTTGCCTTCGCGGCCGGCCAAAGGCGATGTGTTCACCATGAAGTTCATGGTCAGGGTGGGTTCGTCCACCGTCAGCACGGGCAGCGCTTCGGGGGTGTCTACTGCACACACCGTGGTGCCGATCGCGATTTCTTCAATGCCGTTGATCAGGCAAATGTCGCCTGCTTCGGCCTGGTCGACCAACACACGCTCCAAACCGCGGAACTTGAGCACCTGGTTGATTTTGCCGTTAAATGGGGTGCCATCTGGGCCATTCATGCACACCACTTGCTGGCCGGTTTTTACGGTGCCGCGCTTGATTCGGCCAATGCCGATCTTGCCGACGTAACTGTTGTAGTCCAGGGAAGTGATCTGGAACTGCAGGGGACCGTTGGGATCGTCATCGCGCACAGGCACATACTTGAGAATGGCCTCGAACAGCGGGCGCATGTCGCCACCGCGCACATCGGGGGTGTTGCCTGCGTAACCATTCAAGCCAGAGGCATAAACAATGGGGAAGTCGAGCTGTTCGTCGGTGGCGCCGAGTTTGTCGAACAGGTCAAAGGTTTGGTCAATCACCCAATCCACGCGGGCGCCTGGGCGGTCCACTTTGTTCACCACCACGATGGGCTTCAAACCCAGGGCCAGGGCCTTGCGGGTTACAAAGCGGGTTTGTGGCATGGGGCCTTCGACCGCATCCACCAGCAACAACACAGAATCCACCATCGACAGCACACGCTCCACTTCGCCGCCAAAGTCAGCATGCCCCGGGGTGTCCACGATGTTGATGTGAGTGCCCTCGTATTCAACGGCACAGTTCTTGGCCAGAATGGTAATGCCACGCTCTTTTTCAAGGTCGTTGCTGTCCATCACGCGCTCTTCGAGTTTCTCGTTTTCTCGGAAAGTGCCGGACTGGCGAAGGAGTTGGTCCACCAGCGTGGTTTTGCCGTGGTCCACGTGGGCGATGATTGCAACGTTGCGTAGTGCGCGTGTCATAGGTTTACCTGAATAAGTCTTTCGGGCCTGAGCAATGCGCCCT
>DASUEC010000355.1:0-16528 GCA_036275255.1 Limnobacter sp.
CTGCAAGGCGAGTATTCGGGTGCGAGCCTCAGCTTGCAGGAGCGCGGTTCGCTGTGGTTGCATGCAATCCGCGCGGCCAGTGAGACACCGAATGGAAACCTGGCCCAAGAGCTTTTGCTGTGGAGCAAATATTCAACGCTCGAACAACTGGCGCATGCCTTGGCGAAGTCGCCACCTTTGGTTGGCCTGATTGACACCCTGACCTTGGGAGCCAAGGTGGGAGCCAATTTCACCAATGCCTTGAAAGCGCAACTCGGCAAACAGAATGACCTGCAAACTCAGCTCCAACCCTTGATCGATCGCGCACTCGGTGCCCAGTGCATCAACGGAACCGCATTGTTTGCTGCAATCGACGCTTGGGAAGAACTCGAGGAAGTGCCCGAGCAAGAGTTGCAGGCCATGCTGCGGGAATCGTTGACCGCCCTCAAGGAAGGCCCCTGCCCTTTGGCAGCTCAACGGGCATTGCACATGCTGGGCTGGCTGGACAACGACGCCATGTGCACGCTTGAATTCTGGATTGACCGGCTTCCGTCTCAGGCCACACCCAGTGACAAAGAGGCTTGCATGTCCAAGGTGCTGCAATCCATTGAAAAAGTCATCGAGAAACATGGCACGAGTGGCATGGCACCCGTGATGGATCGGCTCAGTCAATTGCCGCTGAGCAAAGACGATTGGAGAACAATCATCGCCGACATGCCGGGCCGGGCACACATGAGCGATGGTGCACACACCGTTGAAGCGATCAACAACAACCCGGCGCTTGCCTTTCTTGACTGGCTGCAAACGCACACGACCACGCTGGCAGCCTTGCCTTCGAGCAGAGCCCCAGGTTTGGGCACAGCGCAAGCAGTCATGCCAACACAAGGCCTGTTTACGCAGACCGTCAGCATGGCAAGGCAATTGCTGGCTTGCACTGTGCCCCCAATGCTCCAGGCCATCGTGCAAATCAAATCCGACACCATGCACATCCAGATTGGTGACATCGACTTGCAGATCGCCAGCGGCCTGGACCGCATCACGGCAAAAACCGGTCGACAAACCCACTGGATTGGGGAACAAATGTATGCCCAGCTCAAGCCGCAAGAAAATGCAAACGCCTCCGACACATTCCGCATGGTCTTGCGCGATGGCACGCTGATCACCGGCACAGCGACCAAAACCGGACCATTCATTGTCGAGGGCATCTTGAGCTGCATTGGTGCGGCGCAGACACCAGCGGGTTTGGCTGGCTTGCTCCAGCAAGGCCGCGCACTGGCAAGCACCCAGTTTCAAGAATATGGTCTGGAACAGCATTTCTGGACAGCCGAGGGCAGCTTCTCGGCAACGGGCTTGCTGAAGTCGAACAACACACTGGATGCGCTGAGATCCTTAAAACAAGGGCTCATTGTTGAGCGATCCGCAACATCAAGCCTTCGCATTGAACACGAAATCAAGGACAACGCGCCTCACACGTGCAAAGTGATGGCCATGGGCGACAAATGGCAGAGCCATTCACAAATCAAATACCGATGCGAGCCCGACGAATTGGCCAATTATCCAGCGTTAAGCAATGTCTGGAACGCAATCGTCAGCGAAGACAAGGCCGAGGCCCATCAACTGATCCACATTCCGCCTTTGGGCCCAGTCAAACTCAGCAGTTCTGTGCCTTTCTCAATCTCGCAACAGTCGGCAGACGGTTGGATTGAGCTGCAATCCCAGGGCCCCACGCCCTTTCGCTGGCTTGGACGCATGGAGGGTGGGCGGTGTCTGCAGTTCGGCAGCCTGCACGTGGACCGTCAAAGAACACCCGCCATCACATTTGATGCCGGGGAACAAGCCGACCACCTACCGATCACCCTGCTTCCCGTGATGGCCGACTTGCTCGGCAAACATCTTCAGGGGCAATATCCATTCAAGCCGGCGATTTGGCAAGACAGCTCGCGCTGGCCGACTGCTGGCTTTGAAGGGTTTGTGCATCGCCAACAACACGGGCCCTACACATTCTCTGGCTACCTGACGGCGACTGGGCGTGCAATCGGGATTCTGGGCCTATCCAACGCAGGAACAAGCACGACATACGACCTCGCATGGTCTGGCTCATTCATGGTGACGCCCACACACGGAATCGTGCGCCATCCCATCGAGCTGGACAACCTTGATCCAAGCTTTGTCGGGCTGGAAGTTTCCCCCACAGAAGCTTTGCTGCCGCATGGTCTGGTGAGGGCACAGTTTCTGGATCGAAACACCCAAAAATCACGCGCACGGATTGACAGGGTGTACTTTTGTGGCGAAGGCATGGCCTACACCACCATTACACAATCCAGGGACTTGATTTATGACAGCCCCAGCATGACAAGGTACTTTGTTGGCGTGGAATACAGCAGAAAGAACAAGCCCATGCACATTGACCTCGTGATCAATCCTGGCGATGGCGGACATGACTTTGTAATCATCCGACCCAAAACGTATGAAAAAGAGAAGCTGTACCAAATGCTGTATCACGATGAGTTGGGCACCAAGGCCAGCTACGTCATCAAAGACAGGCAATACTCCATGGTGGACATTACATTTCCCTCTGGCATGCAATACATCGGGCAAATCATTACCGAGCAGTCGTCTTGCAAACTGATTGATAAAGGAAAAATATCCTTTGGCAAATTGTCCTTTGCAATCGAAACCGAACGCACCGGGCGCATCCGAAGCATTCGCGGCCTGAATGAAGACAGCACGCATTGGGTCGACACCTACACCAGCCAAAACCGAGCGCCCAACTTTGCGGTCGAGAATCTGGTGGAGTTGATGTCAGGCGGAATGTTGCTCTGGCAAACCCATGTTCAACCGCATCTCGTGTTGAGGGATTTGCAAGCGCATCAGGCCAATGCGGTGGTATTTTCGAGGAGCTGACTTTAGCCGGCTTCCGCCTCGCATTTTTTGATGAATGAGTTTTTGGCTGCGCCAGAGAGCTTCTTGCCGTCCTTGCCGACCGCACGCTCTTCGCAGCTGGCCTTGTTTTCAGCCAGGCATTTTTTCATGAAAGAATTTTTGGCTGCTCCACTCAGAGGCTTGCCATCTTTGCTGACGGCCTTGGCCTGGCATGCCGCTTCGGTGGATTGTGCATAGGCGGGCACAGTAAAGCACAAGGCACACAACAACAACCATTTTTTCATGTGGATTCTCCAGTTTGTTTATTGAACCTGTTGAACAATTTCGGCAGCAATGGCCTGCCACACCGCATCCCACTGCCCCACGGCGCTGCTGGCCTCAATGACAAGCGCTGGGTGCTTCTGCTTCATCTGCGCCATCAGCACAGGGAAGTCATTTTTCAAGTGCCCGCCCTTGCCAAAAAATATGGGCACCACTTGAACATGCGACACCCCCCCGAGGGCCATGCAATCCACTGTATCAGGCAAGCTGGGGCTCATCAATTCCAGAAAAGCCAATTCCACCTGCACGTTTGGCAACTGCGCAAGCAAGATACTCTGCAAGCGTTTCATGGGCTCGGCCCATTGGGGATCGCGCGCGCCGTGGCCAAACAACACAATGGCTTTTTTTTGTGCCATGTCGATTCCTTAAATTTTTCGCTGCAAAAAAACGTTGATTGAACGCAGCGGTGCCGGTTGTGCCACCCACCACAACGCGCCCATGCCAATCACAAAGCCAAGCACGCTGGGCAGTGCTGCACTCACAAACGGTGGGAAACTGGCGACCATGCTGAGATGAGAGAAGAGGTTGTTCACCAGGTGGAAGCCCACACCGATCATCACACCGGCAAACACTTTCACACTCACCGTGCCGGAACGGAAATGCAGATACGCAAACGGCAGGGAGATCATCATCATGATGAGGATCGCAAACGGATACATCAGCTTCTTGGCAAAGGCCAGATCAATGTTGGCGGTGTTCTGCTGATTGCTGGCCAAAAACCGTGCATAGTTGTAGAGCTGCCAGGCACTCATCCGGTCAGGCCGCACAAAAAGACCTGTCAACAGCTCGGGAGACAGGTTGGATTCCCATGCGAGCTTGTCGACCGCCTCAAAAGGGGATGCCTGAATGGTGATGCCAGCCGCAGCGGCGTCTGAATTGGCCACAGGCTGGTCGAAGTAACGCTGCCGTAGCACGCCGTTGAGGGTCCAGTTGCCGGCCTCGGGGTTGAACGTCGCCGTTTGGGCGCGCACCCATTCGCGAATTCGAAAGTCTGTGTCCAGCTCATAGTACTCCAACAGGATCAGCTCACCATCTTTGTCAAAGCCATTGAAGTTGACAAAACGCACGCGGGGCCCGGTTTCTGTGCTGCTGTAGGTGTCGCGCATCCAGTAACCGCTGCGAAAATCCCGGTCCACCTCGTAACCAAGGGCCTTGGCGCGCATGGGCACAGCAGCGCGCTCTGCCAGCGGTGCAACGCCTTCTCCAAACAAAACCGTGATGAGCACCACACCTGTGGCAATTCGCACCAACATTTTCAACATGCTGGTGGTGCTTAACCCCGCTGCACGCATGGCAGTCAGTTCGCTGCTTGCCGCCAGTTGAACCAGGGCATAAATCGAGCCAATCAGTGCAGCGATTGGCGCAATCTCGTAGACCCTTGCCGGCAAACCCAGCAAGACCGAGACAAAGTAGTAAAACCAACTGGTGCCTGGCATGCTCAGGCGGTCCACTTCCGCGATCAAGTCAAAAAAAGCAAACAGGCCCACAAACGCGGCCATGACAAAGCTGATCGCCTTGTACAACTCGTACCTGAAATAAACCATCAGTGCATGGGGCACATTGAAGGGTTTGGTTACCTTGGAGACCTTCATCATTTAATCTCCTGGCTGGCCACCACATCATTCAGATCCAGCCCACGCCTGCGCCGTCGAAACACATCAAAACCCGCGCCTGCAGGGCGATTGCGCTGCATCACCAAACCGTAAAACAAGAGCAGCACCACCAAGTGAGGCAACACAAGCGCCACCCAAAAATTCAGGGTTTCCTGTGCAACCATGCTTTGGGTGATGGACACGATGTTGCTGTACGTGAGGTAGATCAACAAGGCAAACAACTGGTTCAGGGAATTGCCCCCCCGTGGATTGACAAACGCCAGTGGAATGGCCAGCAGGCCAAGGGCGAGGGCCGACAGCGGCAAGCTGATGCGCCCCAGGATCTCGCCCTGCGCAGCAGGGGACAGGTCTGCCATCAACAGGTCAATGCGACGGTGCTGCAGCTGAAAACTCGGTGTAGCACCCAAGGTGCTGTCGATGGCCAAGCCATAGGTGTCAAATTCTGTGGTTGTGAAGCGTTCGCCCGTGCCGTCAAGCATCGCGCGACGGCCTTCACTCAAAACCAAAAAGGGCTGACCGTTGGCATCGACCTCAACGCTGCCACGCGCTGCAGAGACCAAGGTGCGGGTGCCGTCCTTGCTGTCTACCACGAACACATTTTCAACCTGTTTGGTCACCTCGGATTGCCGCTCTACAAAAAACACCCGGTTGCCCTCGCCAGACTCCCGAAACTGCCCCGCACTGACCTTGCTCACATCGCTGCGCTTTGCAAAACGGTCTTTGGCAGCGCTCAACTCTGCCTTGGCCCACGGGGTAAGCCACACCGAACACACCATGGCAAGCACGGTGAGCGGGACGGCAAACCGGAGCACAGGGCGCACCAGTGCGGTCAGCGAAAGGCCAGAGGCAAACCACGCAGTCATCTCTTGCTCTTTGAAGGCGCGGGAGACCACGCCCAGCACGGCGATGAACACGGTGATCACCAGCGCCGCTGGCAAATACTGAAGTCCGCCCAAGAGGATGAGGGTGAAAACCTCCGCATTGTCCACCTTGCCGCCAGCGGCCTGCCCCAGGGTGCGAACCAGCACAGTGGTCACGATGATGGTAAACAGGGCCACGAAGGTGGCGCCAGCGGTTTGTGCAAAATCCTTTCGGAAAGTGGATCTAAACAGCATGCATTGCAGGCGGAGCGTGCTTTGACTCCCCGCGGCGGCTTGTTAATAATGATAGATTGTCGCATGCATTCTTAGAGAGAAACACCATGACCGCATCACCAAGCACGCCAAAAACCCGCAAGCCAGCAGCCCCCAAGGCATCCAAATCCGTCAAAGCCTCACCGCCCCCCATGTTTGGCTTCAAGGCAGGCAGCGGGCCCGTGGCCAAGGTCACGGCTGGAGGCCCTGTGCCGGCAAAAGGATGTGAAGTCGCCGTGGTGGCCGCCTACAAAGGCGGTGAACTCAGTGCGGCAGGCAAACGCGCAGACATTGACACCGACGGTCTGCTCACTGCAGCCTGCAAAACCGACAAGGCTCTTGGGGCTGGCGGCACATGTCGCGTGGTGTTCAACCCCGCCAAAGGCGGTGTGCCTGCCTATGTGGTGGTTGGGCTGGATGACCCTGAAAAACTAAGCCCCAAGGCCCTGCGCAAGGCGACCAGTGCAGCCGCCGAGGCGGTTAAATCCCTCAAGGCGAGCAAAGTATTTTTTGCCCTGAGCCAAGAACTGCCCCAAGGCAGCACCGAGCAAGAAACCGCGGCGCTCTGCGCCCGCACACTGGTTGAGAGTTTCTACAGTTTCTCTGCCTGCAAAAAGCAGGATGAAGACCCCGCTGTGGTGCCGGCATTTGAACTGGCCTGTACCAAATCCACGCAAAATGCCGTGGAAAAAGGTGCGGCAACAGGTTGGGCGATTGGTTGCGGCATGCAGCTCACCAAAGACCTGGGCAACCTGCCGGGCAATATTTGCACACCCAATTACCTGGCCGAAACTGCCAAGGCCTTGGCCAAGCAATACAAGCTGGGTGTGGAAGTGCTGGACCACAAAAAAATGGAAGCCCTCGGCATGTTCAGCCTGTTGTCGGTGGGCAAGGCATCCAGCGAACCCCCCAAACTCATCGTGCTCAAGTACGCAGGCGCAAAAAACCCCAAGGACGCGCCTGTGGTGCTGGTGGGCAAAGGCATTACCTTTGACACGGGTGGCATTTCGCTCAAGCCTGGTGCCAGCATGGACGAAATGAAGTACGACATGTGCGGTGCAGCCAGCGTGTTGGGCACCATGAAGGCTGTGGCCGAGTTGAAGTTGCCCATCAACCTGATTGTGGTGGTGCCCTCGGCCGAAAACATGCCCGCAGGCAATGCCAGCAAGCCGGGTGACATCGTGGTGTCGATGAGCGGGCAAACCATCGAGATTTTGAACACCGATGCCGAGGGCCGTCTTATTTTGTGCGACGCACTCACCTACGTGGAGCGATTCAACCCCGCCGCCGTGGTGGATGTTGCAACCCTCACCGGGGCCTGCATTGTGGCACTGGGCCACGTCAACAGCGGCTTGTACAGCAACAAAGACGAATTGGCCGATGAACTGCTCAAGGCCGGGCAAAAGGCCCTGGACACCGCCTGGCGCATGCCGCTGGACGAGGAGTACCATGAGCAGCTCAAAAGCAATTTTGCAGACATGGCCAACATTGGTGGCCCACCCGCCGGGAGTGTCACTGCAGCCTGCTTTTTGCAAAAGTACACCAAGGCTTACAACTGGGCGCACCTGGACATTGCGGGCACCGCATGGCATTCCGGCAAGGCCAAGGGTGCAAGCGGCCGCCCCGTGCCTTTGTTGGCCGAGTTTGTACTGAATCGCGCCAAGAGCTGATTCCCAAGGACAGGCACTGTGACCCGCATTGACTTTCACCTCAATGTCAGCGACCACCTGCTGTACACCTGCAGATTGATCCGCAAGGCGTATGGCAGCGGCCTGAAAGTGGTGTGTTACAGCACCCGGCCCGAGGTGCTGGACAGCCTTGACAAGTTGCTTTGGACGTTCTCGGAAGAAGACTTTCTGCCGCATGTGCAAAATGGCCACCCCGATGTGGCCAACACACCGATTGTGCTCACACACACGGCTGACGACATTGCTCACTACGACCTGCTGATCAATCTGGATGAGCAATGGCCGCCGTTTTTTTCAAGGTTCGAGCGCCTCGTCGAAATTGTGGGCACCGACGAGGAGAACAAGGCACTTGCCCGGCAACGGTACAAGTTTTACAAAGAGCGCGGCTACCCGCTCAACACATTCGACCGGGCCAACGGCTAGAGGAACAACCCATGAGCGAACATTTTGATGGTGGCCCTCCCCTGCTCACCGAGGTGATTGAAAGCGGTCTTCAGGAAATTGAAAACACCACCGGGGAGCGCAGCAGCGACCCCCGGTTGGAGATTTTGCGAGCGCAGCTGCCCGAGCTTTTTGAAATGGCGCTGCTGCGAGTCAAGCCCCAACTGATGGCAGAATTCGAACAGTTGATTGTGCAAGCGCTCAAAAAATAAGGGCCACCAGAACCGGCAGCCCTTGTTCTACAGTGATCCAGGGCACTAGGTCTTGAACACACCAACCGATTGGCTCAGCGACATCGACAGGTCAGCAATTTGACTGGCAATTGATTTGTTCTGTTCAATCGATGCGGTGTTTTCCTCGGTCATCTGGGCCACCCGCTCCACATTGCGGCTGATCTCCACACTCACATTGCTCTGCTCTTTCATGGACACCGAAATGGCGTGGATGGCCTCATTCACGCGGTCCGCATTCTGGCGAATTTTGGTGATGGTTCCAGACACGGCATCCGCTTGGGCAATGCCGTCTTTCACCAGGCTCACCGACTCGGTCATTCGGTTGCTGGCCTCTTGCGTGACCGACTGAATTTGCCCCACCATGCTGGAGATTCGATCGGTGGCTCCCTTGGTCTGTTCTGCCAGTTTACGCACCTCGTCGGCCACCACCGCAAACCCCCGCCCACTTTCTCCGGCGCGGGCAGCCTCAATGGCCGCATTCAATGCGAGCAGGTTGGTGCGTTCTGCGATTTCAGTGATGGTGGAGACAATCTCCGAAATTTCCTGGGACTGTTCCGCCACCGAGCGAACGGACTGCGCACTGCTGTTGACCGACCCTGCAATGCTGCGAATGCTTTGAACCACGCTGCCCAGGCTCTTCATGCCCTCATCGGCCGAATCCTTCGCCTGCACGGCGGTGCTGGACGCCTCGCTGGAATTCTCTGTAATCTGCCCGATGCTCACCGTGAGTTGCTCGACGGCCGCAGCCATGGATGCAGTTGCATCGGCTTGCTCAGTGGCGGCTTTGCTCATTTCATCCGACGAGGTTCGAACCGATGCAGAACTCTCGGTCAGCGATTCGGTGGATTGTCGAATCCCCTCGATCAGGTTGCGCAGATTGCCAATTGCCTTGCCAAGCACCCGCATCAACTGATCCACCTCATCTTTCCCCTGGGTATCGATCTGCGTGTTCAAGTGGCCATCAGCCAGCGCAGTGAGGTGCCTTTCAGCAACAGCCAGCTTGCGCCTGAAAACTCTGGAAATCAGCGTATTCAAGCCCAAACCAATCAACAAAGCGAGGCAGGTGATGCCTGCAGTCATCCAGATGGAGTTTTGGTAGGCATCATGGGCGGCGGCCTTGCGCTCTTTCAAGAGGCGAAACTCTTCCTGTTCAACCTCACGGAGCTCTTGCCGCATGCTGTCCATCAAGGGTTTGCCCGGGCGGTTTTGTACCTCCAAGTCAAAATCGGCCTGCGTGATGTAGCCCTCATTCAACATTTTTCTCGACTCCACCAGGGGGTCCACCACGGTGTCGAGCCATTTCTTGTAATGCGCGTTGAACATGCGCAGTCGCTCTGTGACGATCTGATTGTGCGCGGTGAGCTCCATGGCTTTCTGGAGTTGCTCGGCCACGCGCTGTTTGCCCTCGTGATACGGGGCCAGGTAGGCTTCATCGCCCCGCAGCAGGTATCCCCGCTCACCAGACTCAATGCTCACGAGATTCTCTTTGATGCCCATCACGGTTTCGATCACCTGATGAGTGAAGTCATTTTTGGCATTGGCCTCCATGATTTTCTGGCTGTTGTAGATGCCCGTGCCGCCGACAAGTACCCCCATGAAAATCACAGCCACCATACTGGCGCTGAATTTGGCGCTAATTGTATTTAGCATCTTGATTTCCTTAATGTTAGAAAGTGTTACCAGCATAAGGAAGAGCCTCAACGCAACAACTCCCCCCGAGGAACTAGCCCGAGTGGACACCGTGCCCGAATACACCCCAAAAAACCGCCTCCACAGCTTGAAGTGTGCACCCGCCCCAGGGAATCACGTCGATGGATTAGGTCCAGAAAACAAGTGCAAATTGCACAATCAGCACAGATCCTTGCTTGGCTTGTATTGCCTGCCCGTCGGTTAAATCGACACCCCCGTTTCCCGATGGTCCAAAAGGTTACAATTCCACCCATTGCGTATTCATCCACAAAGCAACAATGACCACCCTTGCCAAAAGTTTCGACCCGGCCGCCATTGAATCCTGCTGGGGCCCTGCCTGGGAGCAGCAAAACCTGGCCAAATCCACCACAGAGGAAGGCAAAGCCGACTTCTGCATCCAGTTGCCGCCTCCCAACGTGACTGGCACATTGCACATGGGCCATGCTTTCAACCAGACCATCATGGACGGGCTGACGCGCTACCACCGCATGCGTGGGCACAACACCCTGTGGCAGCCTGGCACCGACCACGCCGGCATCGCCACGCAGATTGTGGTGGAGCGCCAGCTGGCTGCGCAGGGCATTACCCGCCACGATTTGGGTCGTGAAAACTTTGTCGAGAAGGTTTGGGCCTGGAAAGAAAAATCAGGCGGAACAATTGCCGGGCAGATGCGCCGCATGGGTGCCAGCGTGGACTGGAGCCGCGAATACTTCACCATGGACGAGACCTGCTCAAAAGCCGTCACCGAGGTGTTTGTTCGCCTGTACCAGCAAGGATTGATTTACCGGGGCAAGCGGCTGGTGAACTGGGACCCGGTGCTGCACACCGCGGTCTCGGACCTGGAAGTGGAGAGCGTTGAAACCGAGGGCAGCCTGTGGGAGATCCACTATCCGCTGGTCCAGGCCGACGCCTTGAAAGGACTCACCCACCTCACCGTCGCCACCACACGCCCCGAGACCATGCTGGGCGACACCGCCGTGATGGTGCACCCCGAGGATGAGCGCTACCAGCACCTGATCGGCCAAACAGTCCGCCTGCCTCTGTGCAACCGCGAATTGCCCATCATTGCAGACGCGTATGTGGACAAAACCTTCGGCACCGGGGTTGTGAAAGTAACCCCTGCACACGACTTCAACGACTACGCCGTGGGTCAACGGCACGGGTTGCCGATGATCAACATCCTCACGCTGGATGCAAAAATCAACGAAAACGGCCCTGCGCCTTACCAGGGCATGGACCGTTTTGTGGCGCGCGCCAAGATTGTCGAAGATTTGCAGGCTCTAGGCCTGCTTGGCAACATCAAAAAACACACCCTGATGGTGCCCAAAGGCGATCGCACCAAGGCCGTGATCGAACCCATGCTGACCGATCAGTGGTTTGTGGCCATGAGCAAGGTGGGCGACGGCGACGCCACCGGCAAGAGCATCACCCAAAAAGCCATCGATGCCGTGGCCAGCGGTCAAGTTGAATTTGTACCCGAGCAATGGGTGAACACCTACAACCAGTGGCTCAACAACATCCAGGATTGGTGTATTTCTCGCCAGTTGTGGTGGGGCCACCAAATCCCGGCCTGGTATGGCGAGCAGGGTCAAATTTTCGTGGGTCGCGACGAGAATGAAGCCCGCACGCAGGCTGTGCAAGCGGGTTACACAGGCAAATTGACTCGGGATGAAGACGTGCTGGACACCTGGTTTAGCTCCGCCCTGGTGCCCTTCTCCACCCTGGGCTGGCCTGAACAAACACCAGAGTTGAAGCACTTTTTGCCCTCGTCCGTGTTGGTGACTGGCTTTGACATCATCTTCTTCTGGGTGGCCCGCATGATCATGATGACCACCCATTTCACCGGCCAGGTGCCTTTCCACACCGTGTACGTGCACGGCTTGGTGCGGGACGCCGAAGGCAAGAAGATGAGCAAATCGGTGGGCAACACGCTCGACCCGGTGGACCTGATCGACGGTTGCAGCCTGGACACCCTGCTCGAAAAGCGAACCACGGGCTTGAGCAAGCCCCAGGATGCACCCAAAATTGAAAAGCGCACCCGCAAAGAATTTCCCGAAGGCATCCCCGCTTATGGGGCTGATGCCCTGCGTTTCACGTTTGCAAGCCTCGCCACCCTGGGCCGCAACATCAATTTTGACCAGAAGCGATGCGAAGGTTACCGCAACTTTTGCAACAAGCTGTGGAACGCCACCCGATTTGTATTGATGAACACCGAGGGGCAAGACTGCGGCTTGAGCGACCACGATGCAGACGCATGCACGCCCGGTGGGTACTTGGACTTTTCGCAGGCAGACCGGTGGATTGTGAGCCAGTTGCAACGGGTTGAAGCCGACATTGCACAAGGATTTGACACCTACCGCTTTGACCTGATTGCGCAAAGCATCTACCAGTTTGTGTGGGACGAATACTGCGATTGGTATCTTGAAATTGCCAAGGTGCAAATTGCCAATGGCACGCCTGCCAAACAACGCGCCACACGTCGCACTTTGGTGCGGGTGCTGGAGACCATTTTGCGTTTGGCACACCCCATCATTCCCTTCATCACTGAAGAGTTGTGGCAAACCGTGAGTGTGGTTGCGGGTCGCCGAGCAGAGGGCGAGAAGGCATACCTCATGACCCAGCCCTACCCGGTGAGCGTTGCCTCACGCATTGACGAGCACGCCGAAGCCCATGTGGCCCAACTCAAGGCCACGGTGGACGCCATACGCTCCCTGCGCAGCGAGATGGGTCTTGGCCCGGCCGAGAAGGTGCCGCTCATTGCGAGCTGCGAAACCGATCCGCAACTGCGCGAATTCCTGCAAAAAGCCGCGCCCGTTCTGGCGGCGTTGGGCAAGTTGACCCAAGTAGACGTTGTGGAAACGCTGCCCAGCGACTCCATGGCGCCGGTTCAGATTGTGGGTGCACTCAAGCTCATGCTGCATGTTCAAATCGATGTGGATGCAGAGCGGGCGCGCTTGACCAAAGAAATTGGCAAACTGGAGACTGAAATTGGCAAGTGCAATGCCAAACTTGGCAATTCAAGCTTTGTAGACCGCGCACCAGCCTCGGTGGTTGAACAGGAAAAAACACGGCTGGCGGAGTTCACCGCCACGGTCGAGAAACTGCAGGCCCAATACAACAAACTGGGTTAAGAGCCCATGGCGCACCGATCTGTTGGATCAAAGATCGGTGCCCTTTGATCAGGCGGGGGGCGAAGACTGCTCGTGCAGCTTGTACAACAAATCGGGTTGACCAGCCATTTCAAGGTTGCGCTTGACCCGCGCATACTCGAACACCAAATCCACCGCGCCAACGCCCAAGGCTTGCCAGGGGCGGTTCAACCGGTGATCCAGCAGGGCATAGGGCAAATCTGCATTGCGTTCGTCCCGCCTGGCCAGCAGGCCAGCCATGGACCAGCCTTCAAACATGCGTTGGGTCACGGCCTGGTGATAGAGCAAACGGATGTCTGAATGCCGCGCGTCTTGGAGGATGCTTGAATACACAGACGACACGTGGACCGTGGGCCCCTCCAGACATTGCAAAAACTCCCGTCCGTTGCACAGCAAAACACCGCTGATACCCAACTGGTCGTTTCTCGCACTGGCAGTTGCGCAGAGTCTGGCAAAGGAATGTACGTCCATATCCACGGTTTGTACAGACGTGTAAACCAAACTCAGCATGTTATTTTTCCTACCAATTTTCTTGAATATTACGCTGTTATTGTGCGGGTAGGGCTAACCTGTATGGGTTAACTTCAAGCTTGCCACGTTCAATCAATCTGGCAGACTTGTGTTGGCGGTTGCGGCCGAGAAACTCAATCCACTCCGTCACACTGCCCGGCAAAGGCCGTGCAGCCTGTTCAAAGGAAGTTGGGTGGCGTCTGCATCGGCTCGCAAGCGTGGACTGCATGGCCAACGCCGCGTCTTGGAGCGTCGACAGTGCATCGGCTGGGTTGGGCCGAAGTGCTGTAAAAAGTTCATCTGGGCTGTACCTGACAATGCCCAGTTTTAACAAAGGTCGGCGTGGAAAATCCCTCAGATTCCACGTGATCAAACCCACCGGGGTCTGGAAACGGTGCCGCAGCGCCAAAGCAGTGGCAGCCACATGCCTGTCTTTTTCTTCAACAGCCCGCACATCGGCCAAATAGGTTTGGTCTGCATACACATGAAGTGTGGCCTTTAAGTGTTTGGCCAGACCGGCTTGCTCTTCGGCAGCATCCACTGGGTGCAAACGCCCCAGCCGCACAAGGTTTCGGTAACATTCATGTTCAATCTGATTGGTCCAGTGCAAATTGGCCGAGTGCCCGCGAGCCAGGATGTGCATCAGCGTGCGGCACCACTCAGAGAACAGCACATTGGCATCCAGAAGCCAGTGGGAGGGCACCTCGGGTTCGGCCAACAGGACGCTCATGAATACTCAGGGTTGAACCGATCAGCGGCGTTTCATGTAAAAAACAAAAGACCCCGATTGATCCGCTTGCTCCAGAAGCTCGTTGCCGGTTTGCTTGGCGAACATGGCGAAATCACGCACCGAGCCTGGGTCGGTGGAGGTTACTTTGAGCACTTGCCCGCTTTGCATTTCAGCCAAGGCTTTTTTGGTTCTCAAGATGGGCAGTGGGCAGTTCAGTCCGCTGGCGTCCACTTCACGATCAAAATTCATGTCTCATTGCTCCTTGTTTGCTGCATTTATTTTAATTCAATCCAGTTGACAGGCAGCTGACGCGCTTGGAGCCAGTCTGCCATCGCCAGGCCAGTGCCCATGCGCCAAGGGCGCAAGGCGGCAGGCTCCACCAGTTTGTAATCGGCCAGCTCCTCAGACAAATTGATTTGCCCCACCGCCTTGATGTGATAACAGATGATCACTTCGTTTTTCATGGGGAAGGGGTACACGCCAATCAGGCTTGATTCAACCGCGTCCAGATTGGTCTCTTCTTTCAGCTCTCGGATGGCGCCTTGTTCAGGTGTTTCTTCGCGCTCCAAAAAGCCCGTGATGAGGGCATAAAAATGCGCCGGCCACGCCACATTGCGGGCCAGCAACACCTTGCCCTCATACTCCACCAAGGCAGCCACCACAGGCACCGGGTTGCCCCACTGCACGAAGCCGCAGGCACCGCAGACCATTCGGGGCTGACCGGAATGCTGCAAGGCATGCAACTTGGTGGCACACATGGGGCAATACTGATAAACCGCTTTGCTCATCATGCCCCCTGGTGTTGTGGTTTTGTTTGCAGCTTATTTGCCTTTCACCCAATCCACCACGCTGGCCAGGGCTGCATCGAGATTTTCAGGCTGCGTGCCACCCGCTTGGGCCATGTCGGGGCGACCGCCCCCTTTGCCACCCACCTGCTGGGCTACAAAGTTGACCAAATCGCCGGCCTTTACCTTGGCAGTCGCGTCTTTGCTGACCGAGGCGATCAAACTGACCTTGCCATCGAGCACCGTGGCCAACACCAAGGCCGCATTGCCCAGTTTGTCGCGCAATTTGTCGGCGGCCTCGCGCAGCTGTTTGACATCTGCGCCTTCCAGCTTGGCCGCCAGCACTTTCACGCCGCCCACATCCACGGCCTGCCCTGCCAGGTCATCGCCCTGGCTGGCAGCCAGCTTGCTTTTCAGGCGGTCCAGTTCTTTTTCCAGGTTTTTCACCTGATCCATGATCTGACTGATTTTTGCCGTGGCCTCGGCAGCGGGCACACGCAGGCTTTGCGCAATGGCATCCACCTGGGCCTGCGCTTTTTGCGCAAACTCCATGGCACCCAAGCCTGTGGTGGCTTCCACTCGGCGAATGCCTGCGGCCACGCCCGACTCACTCACAATCTTGAACAGGCCAATGTCGCCGGTGCGCTGCACGTGGGTGCCGCCACACAGCTCGCGCGACGAACCGATGTCGAGCACGCGCACGGTGTCACCGTACTTTTCGCCAAACAACATCATGGCGCCCGCGCTTTTCGCACTTTCAATGTCCATGATGCGGGCTTGCGTCTCCGCGTTGGCCAGAATTTCCTCGTTCACAATGCGTTCCACCTGTGCAATTTGCTCAGGCGTCATGGCACTGTGGTGCGCAAAGTCGAAACGGGTTTTTTCAGCATCCACCAGAGAGCCTTTCTGGCTGACATGGTCACCCAACACGTCGCGCAGCGCCTTGTGCATCAGGTGCGTGGCGCTGTGGTTGCGAATGGTGCGGTTGCGTTGGTGCTGGTCTACTTGGGCACCCACAGCATCGCCCACTTTCAACTCACCCGTCACCAATTCACCATGGTGCCCAAACACGTTGGCCTGAATTTTTTGTGTATCCAGGACACGGAACAAATTCAGACAGGCTGCACCACTGGAAATTTCGCCCTGGTCACCCACCTGCCCGCCGCTTTCAGCGTAGAACGGTGTTTGATCCAGCACAACAACGCCTTGTTGCCCGGCGGCGATGCTGTTGACCGAGGTGCCATTCACGTAAATGGCGGTGATGGTGGCGTTGGCCACCTCCAGTTGTTCGTAACCCTTGAATTCGGTGGACACGCCGTTGTAGGCCAGGTCGGCATCCATCTTGAACTTGCCAGCGGCACGGGCCTGCTGCTT
>DASUEC010000356.1:0-2173 GCA_036275255.1 Limnobacter sp.
GACGAGTTTCAGGACACCAACCCGGTGCAGTGGAGCATCTTGCGGCATTGGCTCGAAGATTATGGCGATGTGGACAAGCCCAGCGTGTTTTTGGTGGGTGATCCCAAGCAGTCGATTTACCGTTTTCGGCGGGCGGAGTCGCGCTTGTTTGAGCAGGCCAAGCAGTGGTTGAAAGCCAATTTTGATGCGCACGATTTGTATTCGGATGCCACACGCCGCTGCTCCCCGCAGGTGGTGGATGTGGTCAACGCCGTGTTTGCGCCAGGCTTGGTGTTGGGGCAAACCCCGTTCCGCCCCCATGGCAGCCTGGCCAAGCCCCTGCCCACGCCCTGGCCCGCCCTCAACATGTATCCGCTGGTGGAGGACGATGAGCCGCATGCCGAGGCGCAGCGTTGCGTGCACACCCTGCAGGCCTGGTTGGCAGAAAAACGCATTGAGGGCCTGCACCAGGTGCTGGTGCTCATTCAGGCCCATGGCAGCGCCGTGCCTCTCACCCAGGCCCTGCGCGAGGCTGGCTTGCCTTACACCGTGAAAGACAAAGGCGAACGATACACCTCGGTGGTGTGGGCTGACACGCTCGCACTGTTGCGTTTTCTGGATCGCCCAAGCCTGTCCATGGCCCTGCTGCAATTGTTGCGCAGCCCCTTGATCGGGCTGTCGGTGGCGCATCTTCAGCAGTTGATGCAAGCCGGGCATGCACACCAAAGCCCGCATGTGTGGCACACCCTGTGCGCGCTCGCCGACCGTGGAGAGGCCCCCTGGCAGGCTTTGCATGCCCAATTGCAAGGTTGGTTGCACAGCGCCAAGGCCTTGCCCCTGTTTGAGACCATCAGCCTGGTGGTTGAACAAACCGGCGCCGTACAACGCTACCTGAATGCCGCCGCCCCCCGTGAACGGAAACTGTTCGCCGAGCATTGGGACTGGATGAAGGCCTGGGCCCTGGGTGTGAACAAAGGCCGCTTTCCCGGTTTGAAACAGGCCATTGCCCAAGCAGAGCGCCTGGCGCAATACCAGGGTTCCGATGGCGACGGTGGTTTGCCCAGCCCGGGGGTGTTGCGCATCATGACAGTTCACTCCGCCAAAGGGCTGGAGGCCGACCATGTGTGGCTGCTCGACGCCAACCGCACGGTGCAGGGCAGCGGGAGCGCAGCCGGTCTGCTGCTGGACTGGCCCCTGCAAGACCGACTGCCCAGGGCTGTGAGCGTGATGGCCAACACCCGCAAACCCACAGCCGGGCGGGCCGCCGTGCAGGCACTGGATGAACAGGCCTACCTCGACGAAGAAGATCACCTCCTGTATGTGGCACTCACCCGCGCCCGGCATAGCATCCACGTCAGTGGCCGTGCGCAAAGCCGTGGTGCACGCAACGCGTGGTATGCGCGTTTGCTGCCCCACGCCAGTGGTGGCGTGCTTGCTTGGCCGGAGCCGGGCAGCCGCCAAATGGATTTGTTTGCTGGTGGGTCCGAGGCTGGCTTTTGGCTGCGCCCTGCATGGCCCAGTCTGCCTGCCTTGCCTGCACCGGTCGGGGCCGTTGTGCCTCGCATTCACAGCGCCGAGTTGCGCATGGGCACCGCCTGGCATGCCGCCATGGAGCATGTAGACGACTGGGATGGCCTCGGATTTGAGGCGTGGTGGGCCAAGCGGCGGGTGGATTGCGAAGCCGTATTTTTACCGTTAAGCCGCAGCGAGTTGGACGAGGTGCAGCTCGCCTGTCGCACCCTGTTGCATCGCCCTGACCTTGCCACGTACCTGGCTGGTGCCGCCCAGTGCTGGAATGAGCTGGAGTGGACACTGCCCAATGGCCGTTTTTTGCGGGCTGACCGTGTGGTTTGCAACGCAGGGCAATGGGTGGTGCTCGATTACAAATGGGCTGTGAATGCCCACAACCTGGCAGGCTACACCCAACAAGTGCTTGAATATGTGGCGCTTGTTGACCAAACCCTGCGGGGTGCAGGTGGGCAGGGCAACACGCAGGCTGCGCTGATTGACAGGCATGGCGAAATGCATTGGCTCACTTCGGTGTAGAATGCTGAGCAGGCGGGCCTCCCCGCATGGCGTAGCGGCCAACCTGGTCAGGTCCGGAAGGAAGCAGCCACAACCGTCAAGCCAGTGCCGGGGTTCTGGCTCGCCTCTCTATTTGGGACCCAACGCGCATGACTCAAACCGTTTCTCA
>DASUEC010000357.1:0-4978 GCA_036275255.1 Limnobacter sp.
ACATCGTTGTTGCTGTGACAAATCAAACACTGGTTTGCATTGGGGAACAGGTACTGACTGGTGCTGCCGGTGTGGCGCTTCCCACTGTCCAAATCAACGTAATCCCAAGAGGCCGCTGCGCTCCCACCGCCTTGGCTCAACACGGCTTTGCGCTTTCCATTGCCGGCATCTTGCCAAATGTATTCCAGGGCCTCCCAGTAGCCAATGCCATCCTTGCGCTGTCGTTTAATCAGCAAACGGGTTTCATAGGGCGTTTCCTTGCCTTGTGGCTGGTTCACAAAGCTGAAGGTTTTCGCAATGATTGTGCCCACAGGAAATTCGATGGTGGCGTTCACACGGCTCGCCTCTTCGGCCAGATAATTGGCCTTCTTGCCGCGCGGAACAAAAATCACGCGATGCTTCAGCGAATAATCACTGAACAGCTTGGTGTTCAGCACATACGGCATGCCTTGGCCGTTTGGCATGCTGCGGGGGTCTTGCGCATCCGCAAACAAATTGTATTGTGCAAGGTCTGGGCAATTCACTGCAAAGGCCGCCTCATTCACCTCACCAGCCTTTTGCGGAACCTCGCAAAGGGCTTTCACCGCTTCGGCAGTGGGCTCTGGCGAAAACTCACCGCTGGGAACAAAAGGTTCCAGCTCAAAATCCGGCAAGCGGGGCAAATCTGCGCCAAAACGGGCCTGGCAGTTGTGTTGGCCCAAATCAAAAGTAGCAGGCAACAAGGGAATGCCTGTTGCAATCGACTGCAAATACTCGGGGGTCAAGTTTGCGGCAGGATCGCTGGTGTTCAAGTTGATGACAGCATCCAGGCCACGTGTTCCGTGAAAGTTGGCAAATGCCAGGCTGTCTGAACCAAACTTGTTGTTGGGGTTGATGCAACTGAACCACCAGGCAGGCACTTTGCGCTGCCCATTGCTGTTGAACTTGTACTTGTTGTAACGGCAACTCGGGTTGGGGTTGCCATTGCCCTGCACCGGCTTGCCGTCTGCATCCACCGGCAAAGGTTTGCCATCGCGGTCTTTGGGCAACTCACAACTGCTGTTGAGCTGATCCTGATAGCCATCCCACACAATGTGGGCACCGCGATACCCCTGACCACCGGCTGCAACCTTCAAACCCACGACGAGCGGGAATGCGCTGCTGATCTGGCTACCCTGGGTCGCAATGATGCTGGCAAAGTCTGGTTGGGGCAAATCATTGCCGTTGTTCTTGAAGGTGTTGTTGAAAATATTGACCGCTTCCGAGTAAACATCCATGCGGCGGTCACCATTCTCGCCAAGCAAGTCGTAGCTGGTCAAAATAATGCCAGCGGTGCCATTGTCCTCAAACACATTGTCATACACATCTATCTTGTCGTAGGCCAGGGTTATCAAGCCCGAACCACGAGGCACGTTGGCCACAATAGAACCTGGCACGGCAAAGTTGTAGGTGTTGTTGTTGCGCGCCACGTTCTTGAACATGCGTGAGCGCGAACCATACTGTGTCAAGTTGTCCAGGTCATAGATGAGAAACCCGCCAGTGTTGCACTCCGCAAGGTTTTCAGAATACTCGCCGTCCTGCACGTTCTCAATTTCAAAGCCAAACACATTGTATGCAGCCCGGCTCTTTCGGATCTTGGCAATGTTGGTTTGCCCCACATAAATACCGGCGTCCGATGCGCCGATGGACTCTGTTTCTTCAACCAGAATGTTTCGGCTCTCCACGGGGTAGATGCCATAGCGACCGGATGCGGTGCTCACCGTGTAATCTGGCGAGGTTTTGTCCCTCTCCAGGGGATTTGGGTTGGCTGGGTTGTGGCGCGCCGGGTCGGTGCATTGTACTTTCACGGCGCTGCGGTAATTGGCCGCCGTGATGGGAGTTTCCTGCGGGGTTTTGCGTCCACTGCTCCAAATGGCCCGCACTTTGCGGAGCGTTCCGTGATTCACGCCCTTGAGTTTGAAAGCATCGCCAGGCGAATCCCCGATGGTGAGGTTGCGCACGGTCACGCCGCGCACATTGGAGGCCAGGAAACCTTCTTGGGAATTGCTTTCGCGGAAGGAAAGGAATGTCTCGTCCATTCCGCAGCCCTCAATCATGACGTCTTCGGTCGAGCTGATCTGGATGCCCGTGGTGAGCTCAAAAAAGCCACAATCAAAGCGAAGCACATCCTTGGGCTTGAGCTGAACCATGGCTTCGACCATGTCCGCAGTGGCGTCCGGCCCCGGCTTGATCAGAAAAACACGGCCTTGAGACTCCGCAGGTGTGACTGGTGTGCCCCCACCGTTGGCCTCGCCTGAGGCATCGCCCCCTGAAGAAAGGCAGCCTGCCAATGCGGCAAGCGCCAGCAGGCCGACGCCCGCTCGCAGCGCGTGTTTGTACATTCTGTGCTCCAGCTTACTCGTATATATGCTTATGAAAAAAACTGCTTGCCTGTACCTGCTACCGCACTACAATCAATTTGGATTGCGTTTTGTGTCGCGTAATTGACACTTCACGCGCGTTGACTCATATTCGGAGCGCGCGACCACCGACATGCGCTCATCTATAAAACAATGGAGGAACATCGAATGCGATTCAGACTCAAGGCTGCCCGCCTCTTTGCAGGCGCTGCAATTGCCGCCACGGCCGTGGCGCATGGCAGCGTATTGGCCGACCAAGCCAATGCGCAAGCCACACTGAAAGCGGCCAGCCTGGCAGCCACCTGCGCCAATTGTCACGGCACCAACGGCAACGGGGTTTCGGGCTCTGCGGTCAGCGGTCTGTCCAACCTGTCGGCCGAGTACATCAAGACCAACATGATCTGGTTTAAAACCGGTCAGCGCCCCGCCACCGTGATGCATCAGCTTGCCAAAGGCTACACCGACGAGCAAATCGACATCATCGCCAACTACCTGGGCAAAAAAGACTAAGGAGCGCACCATGCAAAGAAGACAGTTTTTACAAACCAGCGCGCTGGCCACCGCCCTGTTGGGTGGCATGCCCCTCTCTGCCACCGCCAAAAGCGCCAAAGGCAAGGTCGTCGTGATTGGTGGTGGCTATGGTGGTGCCACCGCAGCCAAATACCTACGCTTGTTGTCTGGCAACCAAATCGACGTCACGTTGGTTGAGCCAAATGCCAACTTCGTGTCATGCCCCATGTCCAATCTTGTGGTGGGCGGCATCCGCAAAATCAGCGAGATCAGTACCCCCTACACTGGCTTGACCCGCAACCATGGTGTCAAAATGGTGAAGGACTACGTCACCGCCATTGATGTGGACAAACGCACTGTCAAACTGAAAAACGGCAAAACACTGCCCTATGACAAGCTGGTGTTGTCGCCAGGCATCGACCTGCAACTTGATAAAATTGAGGGGCTGGCTGCTGCCAATGCAAACGGACAAATTCTGCAAGCCTGGAAGGCAGGCCCCGAGACCGTGGCTTTGTACAAACAGCTTGAGGCGATGCCCGATGGCGGCACTTACGTGTTGAATGTGCCGCTTGCACCATACCGCTGCCCACCCGGGCCCTACGAGCGCGCCAGCATGGTGGCCAATTACTTCAAGCAGCACAAACCCAAGTCCAAGGTTTTGTTGCTGGACGCCAACGCAGACGTAACCTCCAAGGGCAAGCTGTTCAAGGGCGTGTGGGAAAGCGAGTACAAGGGTATTCTTGAATACAGGCCAAACCTGAAAGTGACTGGCGTGGATGGTGCAAGCAAAACGGTGCGCTTTGAATTTGAAGAACCCATCAAGGGCGATGTGCTGAACATTTTGCCGGACCAACGCGCCGGCAAATTGGCGGTCGATTCCGGCATTGCCAACTTGAACAAACGATGGGCGGAAGTGAACTACATGACCTTCGAGTCAACCGTGGCACCCCATGTGCATGTGATTGGTGACTCTGTACAGGGTGCCCCTTTGATGCCGAAAAGCGGGCACATGGCCAACAGCCAGGCCAAAGTGGTTGCAGCCGCCATTGTGGCCCAACTCAGCGGCTGGGAGCCCAATCCCACGCCCTTGACCAACAACACCTGCTACAGCTACGTGACCACCAAAAATGTCATCCACGTGGCCAGTGTTCATGTGTACAACGCCGAAAAGAAAACTTTCTTGACCGTTGAGGGTTCAGGTGGCGTATCGGCCGAGCCCAACGAACTGGAGGGCACTTACGCCTGGAGTTGGGCCCAGAATATTTGGGCCGACACCTTGGTGTAACCCAAATTTTTTTTTGAGGAAACGGGGCTGTTCGACAGCCCCGTTGTGCAGCAGCCCAAGGCTGCACAACATCTATTTTTGATCAACCCCCACAAAGCCAAGTGCGCGCAACCATTTGATGTCACGCTTGAGGGTGTCCAGTCTTTGTTTGCGGTGCAAACGCTCTGCCTTGCTTTGTGCATGCCAAACCAAGAGCCGAAACAGCTTGTTCGCCACCGGCATGGCGACCCGCCCAAGACCGCTGAAAGACCACTTGATGATTGTTGAAAGCCATGGCGCGTAACGCCTGAACAGCTCATCATCCCATGCGACCATGGCCTGCACAGTGCCGGGATTTCCCTGCCTGGCGGCACGTCCAAAAAGCTGACGATCCACGCGAGCGCTCTCATGAAACTCGGTCAAAATCACATGCAAGCCGCCAGCCTGTTCCACCGCGGTGGACAATTTGATGTCTGTGCCTCGTCCGGCCATGTTGGTTGCCACGGTGATGCGCCCAGCCTGTCCAGCTTGCGCCACAGCCTGAGCCTCTTCCTGATCCTGCCTGGCATTGAGGACCGTGTGCTCTGCCCCAATCGTTTGCAAAGCAAGGCTCAAGGCTTCAGACGCCTCCACCGAACGGGTGCCCACCAAAACACTGCGACCAGCCGCCGCCATGCGCACAGCGCTGTGGGCGACCGCTTGCCACTTATCGCTTTGAGTGGCATACACCGCATCCATCAGGCGTCTGCGCTGGCTCTTTTTGTGAGTCGGGATCCGCGTCACGGGCAAGTCATAGACATGTTTCAGTTCGGCTGCCACCTCTTGC
>DASUEC010000358.1:0-3829 GCA_036275255.1 Limnobacter sp.
GAAGGCACGTCAATCCGGGTCGCCTTCAATGTTTGCCCGCCACGCAGCCTTGCGGTGGCACCATCGGTTTGCACGTCCACGCCAAAGCCACGCAACATGCGCTCGGTGTGGTCACGGGTGACCGCAGGTTCGGTGGTCTCGGTCACTCCGTCAGCATACAAGCCCGCCAGCAACACGCAGCTTTTCACCTGCGCCGAGGCCATGGGCAGTGTGTAAGAAATCGCCTTCAAACCTTTACGCGCCTTGATGTGCAAGGGTGGGCGACCACCCTCTTGAGCCTCAATCTCGGCCCCCATCAGTTTGAGAGGGTCTGTCACCCGCTTCATGGGGCGCTTGGACAGGCTTGAATCGCCAATCAGGGTCACCTCAAAGCCCTGGCCTGCCATTAAACCAGCGATGAGTCGCATGGACGTGCCGCTGTTGCCACAATCCAGCGGCTTGGCCGGTTGCTTCAAGCCATGCAAACCTACACCATGCACACGCACTTTGCCTTGGTTCGGCCCCTCAATCTGCACCCCCATCGCGCGAAATGCGTTCATGGTGGAAATGGCGTCTTCGCCTTCCAGAAACCCCTCAACCTCTGTCACACCCTCTGCGATCGAACCCATCATGATGGAACGGTGGGAAATGGATTTGTCCCCGGGCACACGGGCATTGCCCGCCATTTGACGGGTGTGGCTTGCATGAAATTCAATCCGGTTCTGGTCTGACATGGCTTGTTCTTTGATGGATATTGAGGTTACTGGGGTTTCCAGGCACTGCGATATGAAGCGGCTTGTGCAAGGGTGCCTTCCAAGGCCTTGCGGTCCTTCTCTTCAATCGATTGACGCAACTGTGCAATGGTGCGCTCAAACTCCCCCAAGGTGGAAAGCAGGGCCTTGCTGTTGTTCTGGAAAATATCTGCCCACATTTCAGGTGAGCTGGCCGCAATTCGGGTGAAATCCCGATAGCCAGCACCACCTTCTTTCATGAACTGCTCACCTTTGGGATGACGCAGCACGCTGGCCACGTAGGCAAAAGCGAGCAGGTGTGGCAAATGGCTGACTGCACCAAACATCTCGTCATGATCCAGCGCGTTCATGGTGCGCAGGCGCGCACCCACCCTTGTCCAGTACTGCTCGACCTTTTGTAAATGGGCCTGCTGCGTTTGCGGCAGCGGGCAAATCACGCAATTGCGGTCTTCAAACAAATGGGGGGCAGCTGCCGCAGGCCCGTGAGATTCACCACCAGCAATGGGGTGCGCCAATACAAAACGTGCGGACAAACCCGGAAATTGTGGCTCCAAGGTCTGGAGCACCTCCACCACATCCGACTTGGTGCTGCCGGCATCAAAAATAAGGCAATTGGCAGGCAACACGGGCAGAAACTGGGTGAGCACCTGCTGGTACTGCTGCACAGGGACAGACAGCACCACGGCGTCCACCGAACGCAGATTAGAATCACCGGGCCCAACAATGCATTCATCCACAATGCCAAGGCGCAATGCCTCGTGGGCAGTTTCCAGCTTGCGCGAGTGGCCGAGCACATGCCCAACCAGGCCATGCTTTTTTGCAGCCAGGCAGATGGACCCTCCGATCAGGCCGACACCAATGGCCAGCAAACGGTCAAAAAGCAAGGGTTTGGGCATTTTCAGCCTGCCACTTGGGCCAAAGCCTTGGGCAAGGCCGTGAGAAGCGCTTGGTTTTCGTGTGGCAATCCCACCGACACACGCAACCACTGGGGCAAACCGTAGTTGTTGACAGGTCGGACAATCACGCCCAGGCGTTGAAGGGCATCAAAAACCTTCATGCCGGCATCGTTGGATTGCCCCACCTTCACCAAGACAAAATTGCCGTAGGAAGGCACGTATTCCAGACCCAATAATCTGAATCCACTCTGCAATTGCTCCAGGCCAGCCTGGTTCACTTGGTAAGTTTGCTCAAGAAACTCTGCGTCGTCCAATGCCGCTTCTGCCGCCGCCAAGGCGATTGAATTGACGTTGAATGGCTGTCGCACACGGTTGAGCAGATCGGCCACGCCCACGCTGCTCACTGCATAACCCACGCGCAAACCGGCCAGCCCATACGCCTTCGAAAAGCTGCGTGACACCAGCAAATTGGGATATCGAGCAACCCATTGCGTGGAGTCGTACTGGTCTTCCGGGCGCAAAAACTCGTTGTACGCCTCATCCAGAACCACCAGCACATGCGCGGGTACAGCATCCAGGAAAGCGATGAGCTTTTCCTGTGGAACAAATGTGCCCGTGGGGTTATTGGGGTTGGCGATGAACACAACCCGCGTTTCATCATCCACGGCGTTCAAGAAGCCATCCAGATCGTGGGTGTAACACACGGCGGGCACCACTTTGCTTTGCGCTCCGCAACCCTGCGTGGCCAGGGGATACACGGCAAACGCATACTGTGAATACACGGCATTGGTGCCTTGGGTCAGAAACGCCTTGGCTGCGAGTTCCAACACATCGTTGGAACCATTGCCCAGGGTGATCTGCTCTGGCCTGACCGAGTGTTTCGCCGATAGACGCGCTTTGAGCGAAAACCCGTTGGCGTCCGGATAACGACCAAGATCTTGCACAGCCTGTGCAATGGCCGCTTGGGCCTTGCTGCCCAAGCCCAATGGATTCTCGTTGGATGCCAGCTTCACCACCTGAGAAGGATCCAAACCCAGCTCACGCACCACATCGGCCACGGGTTTGCCTGCCCTGTAAGGGGCAATGGCGCGGATGAATTCTGGGGCAAGTTCGGTCAGGGTTTGCATGATGCTCTCAAACAGAATGGGGACTACAAAAACATGGGACTGGCGGGCAACTCAGGTGCGCTGTGCTGCGGGATACGACCCCAGGATGTGCAAAAAAGATGCCGTTTTGCGCAATTGGTCTAGCGCGTTTTTAACTGTGGGCTCGCTCTGGTGGCCCTCCAGGTCGATGAAAAAATAATACTCCCAACGGCCGTTGCGGGCAGGCCTGGATTCCAGCCGTGTCATCGAAACGTTCTCGGCCTTGAAAGGCTCCAACATGGCATAGACTGCGCCGGGCTGATTGGGCACCGAGGCCACCAGGCTTGTTTTGTCTTTGCCTGAAGGCCCGGTGGACTGATGCCCAAGCACGAGAAACCGTGTGGTGTTGTGCGCATCGTCCTGAATGTGCTCTTGATACGCCTTCAAACCATAACGCTCGCGTGCAGCCTGCCCGGCAATTGCCGCGACAGTGGGGTCTTGGCTGGCCAGTTGTGCGGCAGCACCATTGCTAGCGACGGTCTCTTGCAAGACATTGGGGGCGTGCTGATGCAGCCAGTTGCGGCACTGGGCCAGTGCCTGCGGATGTGCGCAAATTTTACGAATCCCCTCCAGCGTGCCGGTTTGGCAAAGCAGTTGATGGTGGATGGGCAACTGCACTTCGCCGCAAATTTGGGCCTTGGATTCAACCAAGGCATCGAGCGTTCGGGCCACGGAGCCTTCTGTGGAGTTTTCCACGGGAACCACCGCAAAATCGACCTGATCGGCATGCAACTGACGGAAAGCTTCTTCGATGGTCTCCACTGGCTCGGCCTGCACGCAATGACCAAAAAACGCCCACACCGCCTGCTCGCTGTAGGTGCCCAACGGGCCCAGAAATGCCACTTGCACTTCCCGCTCCAGGGATCTGCAAGCCGACATGATTTCCTTGAACAAAGTGTTGATGTGCTGGACACTCAGCGGACCTTGATTTGCTGCATTGAGCTTGTCCAGCACCTGTGCCTCGCGCTCTGGACGCATCACAGGTGCGTCGGTTTGGGCTTTAACGTGACCGATGGATTGAGCAAGACTGGCACGCTGGTTCAGCAGCTTGAGCAAT
>DASUEC010000359.1:0-2440 GCA_036275255.1 Limnobacter sp.
TCCCCCCCACCGCAATCCGGTCTTTCAGGTAATCGAAGGTGAGCTCTTTGTTGGACACATACACCACTGGATTGGCGTAGGCCTGGGCGCGCGCCTGCACATCCATGTCCTGCAACACAACACCCACCCGCAAGCGGAAAAAACGATACAAAGGAAGGTTCTCCTGCGCATCACGCTCAGCCAGGTAATCATTCACCGTCACCACATGGACACTGGCTCCAGCCAACGCGCATGCACAAACCCCCAAAGTGCCTGACAAGGTTTTTCCCTCGCCGGTGGCCATCTCGGCAATCTGGCCACGCAGCAAGGTTAAGCCCGCCAGCAACTGCACATCGTGATGGGACTTGCCGAGTGTTCGTCTGGAGGCCTCACGAATGGCAGCAAACAAAGGGGCCAGATGCGCCTCCACCAAACCATGCTGCTGAAGCGCCTTGGCCTGCACCATGGCAAACTGCCGAAGCCCGCGGTCATTCAACCCCTGAACGACAGCCCCGTGTTGATGCACTTGTTGTAAAAATGGATCAACCGTGGAAGCAGAACGTCGAATCAGGCTTGCCGACAAAGCCCGAAGCCTTTGCTCCAGCCACAACGCTGGTTTGGACTCTTTTTCCAGGTAAACACCATCGGCCAGACGAACTTGCCTTCCAGCCAACAGCGCACGCACGTCAAACACCAAAATGCCCCAAAAAGAGTTGCCTCAAGCGCCTGACGGCTTGCCAGCCCAGGGGTTCGTAGCCATGGTCAAACCGCACATGGACTCGCTCGCCAAAGGCCAACGTACGGGCTTGGTCGGGCAGGGCCAAGTCGAGCAGAAACACACGTTCAAGTGTTTGTAGCCCCTCCGGGTCTTCGGGTGAGGTGGGCACGGTGCCACCCGCATTCAGGCCAAGCGCAGGGCTTGGCAACTCCTCCACCGCGGCTGGGGCCTGCCGCATCAGTGAGGTGTCATGAACCTGTTGAAGATCGCTCGAGAAGCGCAACTGCACACTTTCCAGGCGAGTTTGAACCAGATCAATGTTGTCTTGTTCCACCACCGCGCGAGCAATCAGGGACTTTGGCTCCAGCACATACGCCACCACCTGCCCCTTTTCGATGTATGAATCGAGCTTGTTCTGGGGCGATTGGGCCATTAGACGACCATCAGCCTTTGCAAGCACGGTGAGCTTCAAGACCTGTTGGTGAAGCTTGTCGTACTCCGCCTCGGCCTGTTGCAAGCGGATCGTGGCCAACTGCACCTTGCTCAAATCGTCTAGTTCAGCCTGAAGTTGTTCTGCGCGGGCCTTTTGCAAACGGGCGGTGGCCACTTCATACTCGGTCATCAAGTCATGGTTTTCCAGTTGGAACAATGGATCACCGGCCTTGACTGCCGCATTGAGCGGCTGCAACCAGGCCTTGAAGTAGCCTGGCACTTCCGCACGCACCATGGCCTGCTCTGGTAACCACACCACGCCTTGCGATTGGGTGAGCAATGGGGCTGGCACCACAAAAGCCAGCAGCAACACTGCCAACACCATGCCCATGCTCAACCTTTTGGCACGGCCACGCACGCGTTCAAGGCCAGGATTGCTCGCCACATGCTTGTATGCTTTGTAAAGAGGTGTGCCAATCAAGTTAACAACGCCCCACAAAGCGATCAGCACTCCCACGATGAAAAACTCACCTGCGACAAAGAGCAATATGGTGACTGTTACAAAAGTGCGGTAACACCAGGCCAATGGTGTGTACACGGCAAGCCATCGCCGCTCGCCTTTGCTCTCGAGGGGAATATCCAAATCTTGCGCCTTGAACACATAACGATCCCACAGGTAGGTGAGATACTTTTGCCCACGCTGAGCAAGATTGGGTATTTCGATGAGGTCGCACAAAATGAAGTATGCGTCGTAACGCAACAGCGGATTGCCATTGATGATGAGGGTCGATATGCCTGCAATCAACATGGTGTTGTAAGCAATGGCACGCGTTAAACCAGGCTCGGCCAATAACCAGACATACATCGCAATTGACGCAATAAAAACCTCGGTGATCATGCCAGCTGCAGCCACAAGCGCCCGCCGTTTTTTGGACGGAAATATGGCGCATGCAGAGGCATTCACATAGGGCACGGGCGCAAACACCAAAAACATCAGCCCCATTTCCCGAACGTCCCCACCCCACACTTTGACGGCAAAACCATGGCCAAGCTCGTGGAGAAGCTTGATCAGTGGAAACACCAGCAACATGATCAGCAAGTTGCTGCCCGAGAGCAGCTGATCTGAAAGACTTGCGCCCAATTCTTCGCGATGCACCAAACCCAGCAAGGCAGCGGGAAGCACCACCATCAACCAGAGTATCAAGCCCTTGGGACCAAAGCACCAGGCCAGGTGTGGAGAAAAACGCGAAAGAAATGCATCCGGGTCAACCAGAGGCACCTTGAGGCTCATGGGGTTGAGCAAGTATTGCT
>DASUEC010000360.1:0-4980 GCA_036275255.1 Limnobacter sp.
GCAGACGCTCGGTTTAAGCCATGCTTCAAGGGTTATCGGCGGCTGTTGCCACCAATGTGCAAATTATCGACCTGCAAATCTACTGACGAAAGACCCTGTTTACGTGACACAACACTGCAACATTACCGATGGCAAAAGGAAGCGCCATCACGCGCTGTGGCGGTCTTGATGCCATATCTTCACAAAATGGGTGTAACCTTCAAAGAAGACACTTATGCCAATTGATAAACGGTTTGACATGAACATCAACAACAAACAATTCCGTAGAAACAAACACACTGGTTTTACCCTCATCGAGATCATGGTCGTGGTTGTGATCCTTGGTATTTTGGCCACACTGGTGGTGCCAAAAATCATGGGGCGCCCGGATGAAGCACGCGCTGTGGCCGCCAAGCAGGACATTGCCGCCATCATGCAGGCACTCAACCTCTACCGCCTGGACAACAGCCGTTACCCCACCACGGAGCAAGGGCTGCAGGCTTTGGTTGAACGCCCCACCACCGAACCCCAGCCCCGCAACTACAAACAGGGCGGTTATCTGTCCAAGGTGCCCATCGACCCATGGGGAACGCCCTACCAGTTTTTGAGCCCCGGCTTGAATGGTGAAGTGGATGTAATGAGCTTTGGTGCCGATGGCAAAGCCGGTGGCGAGGGTGTGAATGCAGACATTGGCTCCTGGAGCCTGTAAACACCCCGCCAAACGCCGGGGGCTGGGCTTTACGCTGTTTGAGTTGCTGGTGGTGATAGTCGTGCTGTCGATCGCTGCCGGGCTGATCATTGTTCGCGGCACCCCCGGCGATGGCACCTACCTGCAGGCAGATGCCCAAAAGTTATCGCAGTTGCTGCGCATTGCACAGCAGGAATCCATTCTGAAATCCAAAGACATCCGTTTTGTGGCGGACAGCAACGGGTACGCTTTTCAGGAATTCACCGGCACACGCTGGGTGCCCGTCAGCAGCGAGCCCATGCTGCGGCCACGCCAATGGGACAATGGCCCATTGGGTGTCAGCCTGGTCTACGAGGGCGCGGGCAATCAGTATTTGACGCTGCAAAGCACACCGGGCCTGGCTCGCCAGGCTGTGGTCTTGCAACGCAATCAAACCCGCGTCGTGCTACAAAGCCAGGCAAGCGGTCTTTTTGTGGTCGGTGAGCCACACACTCGCCCCGCAGGCAACGGAGTGTCTGGATGATCAAGCGCAGGCAATCCGGCTTTACTTTGATTGAAGCGCTGGTGGCCATGACCATCATTGCAGTTGCGCTGATTGCCTGCCTGAAAGCAGCGGGCAATCTGAATTTGCAGCAGGATGAGATGATCAAGCGCCAGTACGCTCAATGGAGCGCCAGCAATGTGGCCAACTTCATTCGCGTCTCCGGCGTGTACCCCAGTGCCCAAAACGCACGTCAACAATGCCCGCAAGCCAATTTCCAGTTGGTTTGCCAGGTGGTCGTCACCAACACGCCCAATCCCAATTTCAGGCGGGTAGAAATTGTGGTGAAAGACGCATTTGCTGGCGAAGGCGGCAATGAGCTTGCGCGGCTGGTTGTTTTTCTGAGCAGTGCGCCATGAGCCCCCGTTCGCCCCGTGCAACCGGGTTCACCCTGCTGGAGGTGCTGATTGCACTGGGCATTGTGGCGGTTATCTCGGTGCTGTCATGGCGCGGTCTGGAAGAGGTGCTGCGATCTGCCAAACGTGTGAGTGATGTCGACGAGCGCATGCAAACCCTGCAAGCCGTGTTCGGTCAATTGGGCCGGGACCTGGCAAGCCTTAACCTGGATGGCCAAGCCCCTGGACCCGAAACCGACCTGGTGCAGGCCACTGGCAACGGCCTGCTTCTGCAACTGACTCGCCGCGACACCAGCGAACCAGCCTACAGGGAGCAAGTGGAATGGGTGTGGCAGGGCAACGCCTTGCGGCGTGTGGCACGCAACACACTGAACCCGAACAGCCCGCCAAGCCAGAGCGATCCCATCCCCATGGCAGGACTGTTGCTGCGCACATGGCGCGAGCCTGGGGGCTGGAGTTCGCCAATCGCCATCGGCAATGTGCAGGTGCCACAAGCGACAGACCTGGATTTGCAAGGCACCGCCCTTCAGCCTTTACTCAGCCAGGGCACGGGGCCAGCCCCCACCCCGCCTGGCTCGGGAGACAACCCGCCGGGCAATGAGCCACCGACAGAAACCGCCGCGCCCCCGGCCAATGCACTGGTGCGCGCGGTGGAAGTGACATTGACCCAGCCCAACGGGCAGAGCGTTACCCGGCTGATGCTGACAGGGGGGATCTACTGATGGCCGTCTGCAGGGCATCGGCGCAGGCCCAGCAGGGCGCTGCCGTGGTGATGGCGCTTTTCATCGTTGTGTTGTGCACCTTGGCGGTTAGCCCATTGATCTGGAACCTGTTCGCCACTGCCAAAACCATTGAAGTGGCAGCAGCACGCGACCAGGCGGAGGCCGTAAGCCGCAGCGGCCTGGATTGGGCCAGGGTGATCTTGCGGGAGGATGCGAGAGTCTCTGCCACCGACACCTTGACCGAACCGTGGGCTGTGCCGCTGGCCGAGAGCCGCCTGAACGAAGGCCTGATGCGGCAAAACCAGAATGCAACCGAGATTGAAGACCGTGAGGTGGTACTGACCGGCCGGATTGAGGACGCCCAAGGCCGTTTCAACCTGCGCAACCTGGGCACCGACAACCCCCAACGGGCCAATTGGGTGGAGGCTTTCGGCAAGTTGTGCGATTTGCTGGGTGTGCCCAATGATCAGCGCGTGCTGATTATTCAAACCGTGGCTGACATGTACAGGGCTCCGCCAGGCAACCTCGAGCAGGTGCAAACCGCCCCGCGTCTGCAACCTGCGCTGCGCTGGGAAGAGCTGCTGGGCAAGTATGGTCTTCGCGAAGAGGCATGGAACCAGTTGCGCCCCTATGTGGCCATATTGCCCAAGGCAACTGGTGTGAATGCAAACACAGCCACCGCGGAAGTGCTTTATGCTGTGGTGGCTGAGATGAGTTTTGGTGACGCACAGCGCCTGCTTGCGCAGCGTGAACGTGTGAGTTTCCGTAATATTGCAGATGTGCGAAGCGCCCTGAATGCGAACATCACAATCAACGGGGACATGGTGGGCGTGGCCAGCAGCTATTTTTTGGTAGAAGGCACCGCGCAAGTGGAAGAGGCCCTCATCCGCACGCGCGCTTTGCTTGAGCGGCGCGACCAGCGGGTGTATGTGTTGTGGAGACAATAATTGAGCAAAAACCAGGCGATGCTGGTGGCGTGGTGGCCCAAAGCCTCTGAACAAGCCCAGGCAGAGGAAGCGGGGCGTTTGCCGCGTCTGCGTTTTGAGGTGCGGGCGCCCAACGGCGACAAGCTGCACGGGGGTGAAGAGTCTTTGGGGAAAATCCCCAAAGACATGCCCTGTCTTGTGTTGCTTGACCCGTCGGATGTGGGCCTGTTTGCCGTCACCCCACCCAAGTTGTCGGGCAACAAACTCAAAGAGGCCTTGCCTTTTTTGGTGGAGCCCTACCTGTTGAATGAGCCAGAGGAAAACCATGTGACCCTGTGGCCCTTGCTGGGCCAACATGGGCAAGGGGCCCAATTGGCCGCGGTGCTGGCCAAAAACCGTGCACGCAATGTGGTGGGGTTGTGCAAACAGCATGGCCTGAAACTCTTGGGCGTGAGCTGTGAAACATTGCGGGACGTCCAGGGGGGTGCGGCCCTGTGGCACACCGGAGAGTATGCGATTCTGGCGGACGGCATTGAGGCGCCCATGGTGGTGCCGCTGGATCAAGCGGTGGTAGCCAAGGTGATTCTTGAAAAACGCCTGGCCGCCAGTGCGCCGGGCAGTGTGGCCTGCTCACCCGGCACCCTGCAAAACCTCCAAGCGCTGGGACTGGCTCAGCACGCGGCCCTGCAAATCGGCGACATCAAGCAGCTCAGCCCGCTGCGCGGGCTGGTTCAACGCAGCCTGCTTGGGGCGGACGAGTTGCGCCGACTTGGCATGCGGGGGCATGTGAACCCCGATGGTGCCAGAAAACTTTTGACACCTGCACTTGCACTTGGGGCAATCGCTGTAGTGGGTTTGAACCTCTTGGCATTCAAGGCCAGGCACACTGCACAAACCATCGAGGAAGCCATTCAAACCAGCTACGCACAGGCCATGCCCAACACACCCATGGTTGCCGACCCCTTGCTGCTGATTGAACGAGAAAAGCGCACATTGACCGCGGGGATGAACACCAGCAACGCCACGGGCATGACGGCTTTGCTGCACGAGGTGGGCCAAGCGCTGGAGGACGCGCCGTTCAACAGCGTTGTGGACCTGGCCTGGGCAGACAACACGTTGAGCGTGCGCTTCAATGCCAGTGTCACGGAAGCACAGCAGGAGTCAGCACTACAAAGGTTGAAGGCCCGTCGCCTGGATGCAAAGTGGCTGATTGGCGCTCAATCCAAATTGCCTGTGTTGCAGGTCAAACGAGGTGCGCAACCATGAAGCAGACCACGTGGACACTTGCGCTCAGGGATAGGCTGGACCAACTGAACCCGCGCGAGAGAAAGATGGTGACCTGGGGGGGTGCAATTGCTGCTGCGCTCGTGCTCTGGCTGGTGCTGCTGGAGCCCGCCATTGTGACCATACGGCAGGCCCCTGCCAACCAGGCGGCGCTGGTGGACAAAGCGGCGCAGGTGATGCGGGCAGCCCAAGACCTGGACGCACTGCGTGGCACCCGCTCGCGCGTGGTGGTGCGGGATGAAGACCTGAATGCAAGACTGGCCCAAATGCTTTCTGAACAAGGCATTGCGGAACAAGCGGAGGTGCGTCGCACCGAGGAAGGTGAGTTGCTGGTGGAGTTTAAACAGGTTGCGGTGAGTGGTTTGCTCGCATGGCTTTCGCAAGTGGAAGGCATTTCCAGCGTGAGCCTGGTTCAATCTGAGCTCACCAAACAAGAAGCCGGGATTGTGTCAGGTTATGTCACCCTGTTGCCCAAAGCGTCCGC
>DASUEC010000361.1:0-9950 GCA_036275255.1 Limnobacter sp.
CAGGCCCCCCAACTGACCTTCAAAACCATCACCGGCCAGACCATCGCACCGGCCGACTACCAGGGCCAAGTGATGCTGGTGAACTTCTGGGCCACCAGTTGCACCACCTGCGTGAAAGAAATGCCCGAGATTGTAGACACCTACAACAAGTACAAAGACCAGGGCTTTCGCACCGTGGCGGTGGCCATGAGCTACGACCGGCCAGACTACGTCGTGAATTTTGCTGAAACCCGGAAGCTTCCCTTTGACGTGGCGCTGGATGTAAACGGCGAAATTGCCCGCGCCTTCGACGATGTGAAAATCACACCCACCACATACATCATCAATCGCAAGGGCGAGATCATTAAAACTTACGTGGGTGAGCCAGATTTTTCGGCCATGCACCAGTTGATTGAAAAATCCCTGGCCGAGAAAGGCTGACAAAAGCTGACGCCTGATGGGCTTATGCCCATGGGTTTATTCTCCCCACTTGAAATCATCCATGGCCCGCCTATCCTTTTTGGTGGGCCTGGCCTTGATCTCCAGCGCCGGGTCTTTCATCAGCTTGCGGTTGGCTGCTCGTTCTGCCCGCCGCGCAGCGCTTTGTTCGGTTTCTTGATACAAACCCTGTGCAATCGTTGCACTGCCACGCTTGTCAGCCAGCCCCTTCACCACCAGCACCATGTCGTCCCAACCCACCGGCACAGTGAGCACGTCGCCCACTTGCACACCGTACGCAGGCTTCACGCGCTCGTCGTTGCATTTCACCTTGCCACCGTCCACCATCTCGGTGGCCAGGCTTCGGGTTTTAAAAAACCGCGCTGCCCACAGCCATTTGTCAATGCGCACTTTGGCACCATGGGCTGAAAAATCGGTTTTGCCATTGGGGGTTTTGGGCACTTCGGGGGTGGTTTGCTTGCTGCGGCTCACGCGTACTCCATGGGCTGTGATGCCAAAATTATGCACCGCCTAGGGATTGCTGGCCAGCTTGGGACTTGAATTCTTGGCCAAAAACCAGCCTGTGGGCGTTGGATTGAGCGCCATTTCAATCACAAAGCTGGGCGCAAGAGTGCCTGCAAACGCAGTGCCCGGGTTCAATACAAACACCGTCGGGTCAAAGGACTCCACTTTCAGATCCTTGAAATGGCGAAGCATGTGAGCATCTTTCAACGTGGCCTGAAAACGCGCCGTTGCTGCACCTTCCAGCCCAAAAGGCTTGTTCTGAATGTAATCCACCGTGCTTTCCACCCACAGCCGTCCAAAGCACAAAGCATCATTCTCGCCTTTGGCGTCTTTCCGGAAGTGCACGCCTTCAAGTTGCTTGAGCCCTGCCGATGGCAACACCACCCAGCGACCATCCTGGGTTTTCAAGATATCCAGCAAACCAGAGAGGTCCCATGCACGCACATCGCGCGCCACGGCGCTGTTGGGTGGCACACTGCCGTTGGCATACGCCTCAATGGCCTCGCCGGTGGGCAAACGGGCGCACAGGGCACCGTGGTTCAACACATAGGTTTCTGCGCGTGCGCCTGCCAACAGATTGTCTGCATTCAATTGGGTTCGGGGGTTGCAAGCGGTCAGCAGCAATACACCAACCATCGCGGCGGCGTGCGCGGCTACACGTTTGCTCCATGGCTTGTTTATGTCAGTCATGCTTCATGTCCTCTGGGCCCAAGCGCACGCCAGGCCATGCTATGGACATTGTTAAACATGTTGGCTGGTCAGAAACCGGCAAACAACACGGCAAACCCGTGCCTGTTTTGGGTCTTCACTTGCGGGCGTGATCCAGTCCCCTGGGCGGAGAATAGCCCAGGGCCAGCGCCTGGGCCTCGGCCTGCGCAGCCAGCAAAGGCTGAGATGTTTCACGGTAGTGAAGGGCCAAGTCGTAACTGGCAATGCCGTTGCCCAATGCGGCTGCATACTGCAACCACCCCTCGTACCGCAACAGGCCCTGCGACGTGCCCAGGGCTTTGTGCTGCCGTGCAATGCGCGCGGCCGCGTCTTTGTCGCCCCGGGCGGCACGCAGCAAGTCGTCATGCCCTTGCAGCACCGGTGTGACAAAACTGGTTTTGTACAAATTCACCTGATTGGAGCGCAACACGGCAAGGGCCTGCGCGGCACCATCGCGCAGCAACACCACCGACTCGCGCAGGGCGCTGTCGGGGTGTCGTTGCAAAAAGGCCTTGGTTTGAGCCAGCAGGTCCACGGGCCAGGTCAATTGCTGCAAGGCATCCCAATCGGCCTGCTCCTGGGCGGGCAAGGCGGGCGGCTGCCCCGCCGCTTGGCCAGCCATTTGCACCGGCGACACCCGGCAAGGCACTGGCGCATTGTCTGCAATGAAAGGCCGCTGAGCCAGTTGCCGAATCGCAGCCAGGGGGTGACTCAGCATGGTTTGCTCCACATCCTGCTTGACCAGGCGGAACAACTCCTGAAAAGTGGTGTGCGGCGCGGCCCGGCGCAGGCATTTCACCAGCGAGGCCGTGTAAAAGGTGTTTTGGTCCGGGCTGGCTGGCGACACCGCAGGCTGCCCGGCGGCCGTTGAAAAGCACACCAGGCTGCCCAGTGGCGCTTCCACCTGATTCAAGCCATCCCGGTCGCCAAATGCACGCCGCAAATCGGTTCGACAAGCGTCAATCACCGTCATGTTGAGGGCTTGCGGCCGTGGGGGCAAGGCTGCTATCAGCTTGTTCTGCAACACCAGGGAGCGGGCCAGCAAATCTGCCCTGCCAGCCTCGGGGCTGGTGCCCGAGCCCAGCAGGAGGTTGTTGGCATCCACCTGCAAGCCATGCCCGGCGTAGTAAAACAAGGTGATGGTGTTGGGAGGCGCCTGGCGAATACGCCCCACAAACTCAGCCGTTACCCGAGCCAGGTTCACCTCATCGAGGTTCATGGCCTGAGTCACGTCAAAGCCACGCGCCACCAGGGCTTCACCCAAGTCCATCACATTTTTGCTGATGGGAGGAAGATCGTGCGGGCTGGGGTAATCGCCATTGCCCACCAGCAAAGCCAAACGATGCTGTGGCACCGTGGCACCGGTGTGCGCAGGCGCAGCCTGAATGCGTCGGCACCACGGTGCCAGCGCAGCCATGCCAGCAAGGTTGCCCAGCAGCAGCCGACGGCGAAAATCAGGCAAACTCATACACAAACTGCTGGCCATTGCTACGCAGCTTGAGCTGCTGGTAGGCCTGCCCAGTGAGCGTTGCCTGCAACAGTTGGCGGCTCACCTCGGGCAACACCGTGTTGCTCAAAAGCGCGCCCACCACACGCCCGCCTGCATCGGCCTGTTGACAGCGATCGACCATGTGGTCCACCACAGAGTCATCCATCTCAACCTTCAAACGATGCACCTGGGCTATGCGCTGCTGCACACGGCGCAGCTGCAGACCCACAATCTGCGCCAGCATGCTGCGCGACAAAGGCAGGTAAGGCACCACCTCCAAGCGACCCAGCAATGCGGGAGGAAACACTTGCAACAAGGGTGCATGCAAAGCCTGGCACAGCGTGTCGACGGGGGGGCATTGCTCACCCTGGCACAGGTGCATCAGGGTGTCGGTGCCCACGTTGGTGGTGAGCACAATCAAGGTGTTGCGAAAATCGATTCGTCGGCCCTCGCCGTCTTCCATCCAGCCTTTGTCAAACACCTAAAAAAACAGCTCGTGCACATCGGGATGTGCTTTTTCGATCTCGTCCAGCAACACCACGCTGTAAGGCCGCCTGCGAACGGCCTCGGTGAGCACGCCACCCTCGCCGTACCCCACATAGCCTGGGGGGGAGCCTTTCAGGGAAGACACCGTGTGCGCCTCCTGATACTCACTCATATTGATGGTGATGAGGTTGTGCTCGCCACCATACAGATTGTCGGCCAGGGCCAGGGCGGTCTCGGTTTTGCCCACGCCGGAAGACCCCGCCAGCATGAAGACGCCCACGGGTTTGTTGGGGTCGTCCAGACCGGCGCGGTGGGTTTGCACACGCCGGGCGATGGTCTCCAGTGCATGGCCCTGCCCAACAATGCGCTCGCCGAGGATTTGAGCCAGGTTAAGCACGTTTTCAATCTCGTTGCGCACCATGCGCCCCACTGGAATGCCAGTCCAGTCGGCCACCACCGCCGCAACGCACTGGGCATCCACCTGGGCATGCACCATGGGGTGTTCACCTTGCACGGCCTTCAAGGCCCCTTCTGCGTCCTGCAAGGCCAGCAACAGGTCTGCGCCATCTTCCTGCCTTGCTGTACGCTTGGCGCGCAAACCGAGCAGGTGTGCAATCGCATCCTTTTCAGCGGCCCACTGCTGTTGCAGGCTCTCCCGTCGGGTGGCCAGGCCGTCCAGTTCAAATTCAATTTCTTGCAGCCTTGTGGCATGGCTGCGCCCCAAGTCAGTTTCTCGCTTCAGGCCTTCAAGCTCGGCCTGCAAGGTGTCCCATTGGGCCTGCAACTGCGCCAGGGCTGGCGGCTGCGCATGCTGGGACACCGCCACACGGGCACACGCCGTGTCCAGAAGGCTGATGGCCTTGTCTGGCAACTGGCGTGCCGGAATGTATCGGTGCGACAACTTGACCGCCGCTTGAACAGCCTCGTCCATCACCAGCACCTGGTGGTGTTTTTCCATCGCGCCGGCCAGGCCACGCAGCATGGCCACGCCCAGCGCCTCGTCAGGCTCGGCCACCTGAACCACCTGAAAACGGCGGGTGAGCGCCGGGTCTTTCTCGATGTATTTTTTGTACTCGGCCCAGGTGGTCGCACCAATCGTGCGCAGCGCGCCGCGTGCCAATGCGGGCTTGAGCAGGTTGGCAGCATCGCCTGTGCCTTGTTGCCCACCCGCACCCACCAAAGTGTGCACCTCGTCAATGAAAAGAATGGTGGGCTGAGGGCTGGCCTGAATCTCGTCAATCACCTGGCGCAAACGTTGCTCAAACTCCCCTTTCATGGATGCACCCGCCTGCAACAAACCCAGGTCCAGCACAAGCACACGGACCTTTGCCAATGCAGGTGGCACCTGGCCAGCCGCCACCTGCAAGGCAAAACCTTCCACCAGCGCTGTTTTGCCAACACCCGCCTCCCCGGTGATCAGGGGATTGTTCTGGCGGCGGCGCAACAGAATGTCCACCACCTGGCGCACCTCCAGCTCACGCCCTGTTACAGGGTCCAATTGACCGTTGCGGGCCTTCTCGGTGAGGTCGACGGTGTAGCGTTTCAGGGCCTCCTCCTGCCCCAGCTGGGCTGCGGGCATGGCACCGCTGGCCTCGCCCGGCAGCGCTTGCCCCTGTGGCTGTGCAAGGTTTCTGGCCTCTGGGGACTGCGCCAACAGGTCTTCAAACTGCTCAGCCAATGCATCCACGGGCACCCGCCTGAACTGTGGCGACAAACGGTACAAGGCCTGCTGCAGGGAGTCGGTTTTGAGCAGGGCGAGCAACACGTGGCCAGTGCGCACGCTGGCGCTTCCAAACATCAGTGAGGCATACACCCAAGCGCGCTCCACCGTGTTGGGCAACACCTCGGCCAGGTCTGAAATGCCCTGCGCCCCGCGAGGCAAACGCTCCAGCGCGCCCTGCAGGTCGCTGAGCAATTGGCTGTGATCCACCTCGAAGTGGCGCAACACGGCATGCCAGTCGCTGTCTTCCTGATTGAGGATCTGGGTCACCCAGTGCACCAGCTCCACATAGGGATTGCCACGCAACTTGCACAGCACGGTGGCCCCTTCAACGCTTTTGAATGCAGTGGCATTGAGCTTGGAAAACAGGGACAGGCGACTGATTTGACTCATGGACAACTCCGGATTTGTGAGGCAGGTGAAGAGGAAAAATGCGTGGCGACACGCCCCAGCGACACGCAGGCCTGCGATGCTGTTTGCACCCGGCCCAGCCATGCGTTTCGACCGAGGGCCACCTGGCTCAAAGCCAGGCGGGGAACGGTGTCTGGATGGATGGCCACGGTGATGGTGGCGTCGTATTCGAGCGCAAGATAGTGGCGCAACAAGGCTTGTGCACGCTTGCGTTTTGCTTGCCCAGGCCAAAAGGACAGGTATGTGTTGTAAGGCACCGGCCCCAACTGAACATGCAACAGGCTTTGGCAATCCCAGGCTCGTGTGCCCAGCATGCAGCGGTTCAAGGGGCGTCCCCAGGCTGGCCTTTTGGTGTGAATGCTCAACCATTGACCCTGAAAGGGATGCACCTGGGCGGGGCAAGCCAAACCATGGCTCAGCAGGGCTTCCAGGCCTTCCTGGGTTTTGCTGGAGCGAGAAAAATGATCTGGCATGCCATGCCGCTCCAGCGAGGCGTCGGTCTGCTGCAGCGGCTCATCCAATGGTGCACCGGGCCGAGCGCCCGCCAGTTGCCCCATGCGACGTGTAAATGGATTGGGGGTTTTTGCGGCATAACAAACCTGCGGCTGTGCCTGCGCCCAGGCGCGGTAAAACAAACCATAGGCTCGATGGTGAAACACATCCAGAAATTCGGTGAACGTGGTGTCGCCGTGGTGGTGAATGCGGGTGTAGGCGTGCTCAGTGAGGTGATAAGGCAAAGCACCATTGGGGCCCAGCAAGCCAAAGTTTTGGATGTGCAGCTTGGGAAGATGCTCACCATGGCTGGCCTGCACCCAGGCTGTGCCGTGAAAGTCGTGGAGGGCAAAATTCATGAAAGGGCGCTGCCCCAAGCGAACAGGGTCATCGCGCAGGCGCAGGGAATACCCAATGCGCACACGGCCAGGGTGGGCATCTTCCACCTGCCACAAGGCGTGAAACAACCCGCCAGCGGGCAAGGCAGGTGCATGCATGTGCTGGGAATGCTCCTCAAGGTGAATGGGGGGTGCAACAGAACTCATGGGGACTACATCACAGGCCGATGGCCGCAACGTGGTGCAAACTCGAGCACCTGCCCGCTTTGCAGGGCCCGAACACTGGTTTGTACAAAGCTGTTGAGTGACACATGCCGCGCAAAGCAATTGGCCAGCACCCAGCCCAATGCGCCCATGCCAACCCCCTGAAGGCTCAGCTCATCCAGGGTGAGCTGGAGATGCAAACCACGCACCAGCCCGGGTCGACCACGGCGAACCAAGGGCAAGGTGACGCTGCGCACCTGCACGGCATGCACGGCCTCAATCAAGGCCTGATGCGCCGGGTTGGCGGGGTCTGCATGCAGACTCAACCAATGCTGTAAACCAGGCACCGCGTCACCAGGCCCCGGCTCGGCCGACCCAGCGAGCAAGCCCAGGAAATTGCCAGCAAGGTGTTGAATAAGCTGCCAATTCACATGGCCGCCCGCAGAAACTCCTGCACTGCCCTGACCCAACTGCTGAACACCCAATGGCAAGCGTGGCCGGGTGGGGCCATGCACGAAGCGCACCGAATGCACCGGCAGTCCGCTTGGGCAAAGCAAATCCGTGTCACCCAGGCCCACCGGCATCAACAAAGGCAAATCGCGGTTGGTGCAACGCGCCCGCACTTCCAGTTGAGTCAAGCCATGGCCGTTCACCAACGTGCCCCCGGGTTGACTCAGACTGATTTCGAGCTCACTGCCCAGGTAACCAGACCGCGTGCCCTCTTGCACCTGGCGTGTCGACATTCGGGTGGGGCTGCGTTGTGTGCTGTAGCACAAGGGAGCCCTGCCGTTTGGAATCGCATCATCGGTGTGGCCCCAACCAATCGGTGCAAACAGTGGTTCAATGCTCTGTACACCATGTTGCGCATGCCCCTGCACAGACAGGATGGAGTGCACCTCGAAATCGTGTGGTCGGGTTCGATTGGGTTGCACCGGCCAGAAGGACTGGCTGGGGCCAAGCACAATGCGATCGCACAGGTGAGGAAACAAATTGATCACTGGTGTGCAGTTAAGCAAAACATTGCCCACGCCCACTTGTTGATCCAGAACGGGCTGCACATCGGCAAAACAAAAGGCAAGCTCCAGCGCAGGGCCAGTGGCCCCCTTCAAGGCAAGATCCAATCCGTGAACATTGAGGAAGCGCGCACGCGCTGGCATGGCAAACCATTCCTGCAAGAGGCGCATGCTGCCCAAAGCCTGAGGAACGGGTGGCAACAAGGCCTCGTCGTCGCTCAAGCCAGCGATTTGAACGGCTCCATTGGGCAACTCGCGCCACATGGTGTCACCCACGGGTCGGCACAACACGTGCATGTGTTGAAAGGCCACCCGATCAAAAAGTGGATTGGCCACTTCATCGCCGCCTGCAATATGCAATTGCAACAAAGCCAATGGCAGTTTGGACAAACAGACACCCGGTGGGGCATGCAAGGTAATCTGCAACGCCGAACGCACCTTGGCTGCTCGCCCCTTCAACCCCGTTGCATTGAAGTAGCCATGGTCAACCCGTGACACGATGCACGGCGAAAGCACCGTGTGGTGCGCCACCGTGAATTTGCAAGGCGTTTGCATGCCCTTGGAAAGCTGGCTCTGGAGCACGGTGCCGGCCTTGACTGCCAAACCTTGCAACAATGCAGGGTCTTCAATGGTGGGCTGAAGCTGCACCACACCCATGGCAGGCACAGGCGCCAATGCATTGGGGTTGAGCCGATTCAACAACTGGGTGGTGAATCGGGGAAACTCTTCTTCCAGACGCAGTTGAACACGCGCTGTCAGAAAGGCAAAACCCTGCAACAGCCGCTCCACGTAGGGGTCTTGAACCTCTGTGCTATCGAGGGCCAGTCGCGATGCTATTTTTGGAAAACGCTGGGCAAATTCGGCTGCGGAGTCGCGCACATGCACAAGCTCCTGGTTGTAAAGCTGCAAAAACCGGGGATCCACAACACCCCCTAGAATCCGGTGATGGGGCGCAGCGCCACATGCCCGGTTTCAAGATCGATTTCAGTGCGCATGGCCAACTCCAGTGGGTAGGGTTGTGCCCACAACAACCCACGGATGCGCAAACCGATCACATTGTGCAAGTGCATGAGGCCTTGCTCCACCTCCGCGTTTACTTCCACGGATTGCGGCTGGATGCGCGGCTCGTGATCGCGGATGAGTTGTGCGACTGTTTGCTCAAATTGCTGAACATCCAGTGCGGTTGCAAGCTGCCCGGCGACCGGTGGCATGCCATAGGCCAACACGGAGCCGCGCAGGCCAGGCATGGCCTGAAGCTGATGGGCTGTCAAAACGCGGGTGGTGTTGAACAGATGTTCAAGATCGCGCAGAACCAGACTGCGCAATTGCGCTTTGCTGATGATCTGGCTGGCCGCGGACTCCTCCCGTCGATGGGGCTCATCGTCGCAGAGGCGGTCGAGCAAAGCGGGCTGAAGGGTGTCGCGGGCAGCGCTCATGATGCAATCAATCGTAGACGTCGATGTAAGTGCAGGCGCCCGACTTCAGGTTGGCGGCAGATTTGGGTGTATACACCACTTCAATTTCTTTGAAGGCAATTGCGATGGACTCATAGACCTGACGCTCATCTTCGGCAGCGCCCTGAATTTCGTATTCGACCACGCGTGCCTTGCGCAACGTGATGCGCAAGTAATCGATGACCGCCACGCCGCCAGGGTCTTGGCAGGTAAGCACCACCTTGTTGAGGAGCTCAGCGGACTTCAGTGCGCTCATGATGGCGGTGGAGGCACTGTCGATGGCTTTGCTGATCTTGAGTGTGCGTACGCTGGCCTTGGACGCTTGCTGTGAATTGCTCAGGGCCTGCTGAGACATGCCCCAACTCCAGCCCAGCACGTCAATTTCACCGGCGTGCCCCATAGCCTGGCTTTCCCCGTGGATGGCTCCCTGGCGGGAGCCCTCCACGGCCAGGAACATATCGACTTTCGACATTGAGTTTCCTGGCTAGAGAATTACTTCTCGGAGTTGGTGGCGATGTTGAATGTGGCTTCCACCTTGCCATCCGGGCCGCCATCTTTCTTTTGGGGCACATACACGTAGCTGAACTCGGCGAAATTCAGGCTGACGGTTTCGGTAAGACGGTCATCGCCGCCGGAACCACCTTGGCTCACGTTGGAAATGATGACGTCTTTCATGGTCAACACGGTGTACTC
>DASUEC010000362.1:0-7569 GCA_036275255.1 Limnobacter sp.
AACGGGGCAGAGGCCCAGCCCGACATCTTTTTCGAGGGGGGGCCTCAGTTCAGGCGAGGCTCAGGGAGGGATTCACAGATTGGCCGTCGCCAAGGGGCTTGGCCACGGTGTGCTTCAGGGAGCAAGCGACAAGCTTAAGGAGCCAGCGCCAAACCCCACGGGTCCGACCGAGATCAGTGCAAGGTCACAGGCGTTTGCATCCAGGGCTTGTAACGCTCAATGAATGCTTCAATGTCGTCAATGTCAGGCTCTTGGGCAGCCAGGTAGCGAACCTCTTCGCGAAAGCGGTCGGCCGCATCGCCCTGCAAAAACAATTCACGTTGATTGTTTTTGTCCACAATCTCGATCCCAAAGCTCGGTTGGCCTTCAGTCAGTACCAAATCAACCACGCAGTAGTAGGGGCTGTCTATCATCATCAACATTGCAAACCTCCATTGACGCTTTCAATTGGAACATGGTGATCAATCAAGCAATTTCAAGGCCATGCTGGCATGCACTCAGACCCCGGTGATCTTAATCCTCCACAACAGTGATATCGGCAAACCACGGCTTCCATTGAGGGTCACTCAAGGTTTCCATCACTTGATCTGGATGGGCTTGGGTTTCCAATTCAAGCAATAGAATTTCCGGCTGGTTTAATCTTAAAGTACGCGACAAGTGTGTAGAAAGCACCAATTTGGATGAGCAACACGGGCAACCAGGGCTTAGACGCAACACGTGCACACCACGGGCTTTGCGCGCTTCATCCTGGGCAAACAACTCGGCTTGCTGGGCCACTGTGGTGCATTGAAACACCTCGCTGCTGAGCAACAAGGTGAGCTTTTTGCCTGCACACCGCTGCACCTCGCGCTCAATGCGCACCGCACGTTCCCATGGCGAGGCCCCCGCGACCAAACGCACGTGGGTTTTCATTTGCGCCAAAAGGCTGGGGTGAACAGCACCAGAATGGCAAACATTTCCAAGCGACCAAGCAGCATGGCGAAGGAGTACACCCAGGTTTGAAAGTCGCCCAACCCTGCGAAGTTGCCTGCGGGCCCCAACTCGCCCAGACCTGGCCCAAGACAGTTGATGGTGGCCAGTGTGCCGGTGAGCGCGGCAATGGGCTCAAGGCCCGTGAACATCTGGATCATGGTGATGATGATCACGCTCATGCCGTACATCAGCATGAACGCCAGCACGCCAAATATCACCTCGGGGCTGACCGCCGAACCCCGAATGCGAACGGGATTGACGGCGCGGGGGTGAAGAATGCGGGACAACTCACCGAGGGCATGTTTGAACAGAATGACGGCCCGCAGCATTTTGATGCCCCCACCGGTGGAGCCTGCCGCGGTGGCAAACATGCTCAGGAAAATCATGAAAAGTGGCGCAAACAGAGGCCACTGGCCATAATCGGTGTTGGCAAAACCGGTGGTGGTGGCCACCGACACCACATTGAACACGCTGTAGCGGAATGCCTCGCTGAACGTTGTGTATTCTTGGTGGGCCATCAGAAACACAGCCACGAACAGGCTCGAAAACAGCATGAGAATCAAAAACCACTTTGTTTCCGGGCAAGTGATGTAGGCGCGAAACGACTTGCCCCGCCAAGCCAGGAAGTGAATGGAAAAATTGATCCCCGCGATGAGCATGAAGGCCACTGCAACCATTTCAATGGCCATGGAGTCGAAGTAAGCAAAACTGGCATCGTGGGAGGAGAACCCAGACAGTGACATGGTGGTGCCGGTGTGCAGGAATGCGTCCAGCCAGGTCATGCCAGCCAGTTTGTAACTGAGCGCGCAAGCCAGGGAGAGCACCACATACACCGCGTAAAGCGATTTGGCTGTCTCGGTGATTCGCGGGGTGAGTTTGTTGTCTTTCATGGGACCGGGGGTTTCGGCCTTGAACACCTGGGACCCGCCCACGCCAAGCAAGGGCAAAATGGCCACGGCGAGCACCAGAATGCCCATCCCACCGATCCACGACAGCAGGTGTCGCCAAATGTTGATGCTGGCCGGCAACTTGTCAAGCCCGGTCATCACCGTGGCACCCGTGGTGGTAAGACCAGACACCATTTCGAAGTAGGCGTCGGTGAAACTCATGGTGTCGAAGTACAGCAAAAGTGGCACCGTGCAAAATGCAGGGATGACCGACCACACCATGGAGACCAGCAAAAACCCGTCGCGGGCCTGCAGCTCGCGTTTAAACCTTCTCGTCAACAGGTGCATGGCTGCACCCAAACCAAAGGTGACCAGGAAACCCGTGGCAAACGCTTCCACAGTGGGCTCAGCGGCAAGATAAGCGTAGGCAAGCGGCACCAGAAAGGCCACGGAAAACAGCGCCAGGGCAAACCCGAGAACGGTGAGGACTGGAAATAAAGAATTCCTCATGCCCGCTGCACCACCTTAAATGAACCCCACGCCAACCTGGAACAGCTTTTCTACCTGCGGCACCAGTTTTCGGTTTTCCACAAAGGTGATGACGTGGTCTTCCGCTTCAATCACGGTGTCGTGGTGGGCCATGATGACCTGGTCCCCACGCACAACAGCCCCAATCACAGAGCCTTTGGGCATTTCGATGTCTTCTACGCTGCGACCCACCACTTTGGATGATTTGGCATCGCCATGGGCGATCAGCTCAATGGCCTCGGCCACGCCCCGGCGCAAGCGGTGCACCGCCACCACATCGCCACGGCGAATGTGTTTGAGCAGCTCGCTGAGGGTGGCGTTGGAGGGGGCAAGGGCAATGTCGATTTGACCGCCCTGCACAAGCTCGGCATACACCTTGCGCTGAATGAGCGCAATCACACGGCGCGCACCCAGGCGTTTGGCGAGCAGAGACGACATGATGTTGTTTTCATCGTCGCTGGTCAGGGCGATGAAGGTATCCACTTCCTGGACGTTTTCTTCGGTGAGCAGGTCTTCATCGGTGGCGTCGCCATACAGCACCAAAGTGCGCGAGCCCAACTGATTGGCCAGGTCTTCGCAGCGCTTGCGGTCGTTTTCAATCACCTTAACCTGGTATTCGTCTTCAAGGCTGCGGGCAAGGCGCAATCCAATATTGCCCCCACCGGCAATCATCACTTTGTTCACTGGCTTGGACATGCGGCGCAACTCCGCCATCACGCTGCGCACATTCTCGGTGGCAGACAGGCAAAACACCTCGTCACCGGGCTGAATGGTGGTGTAACCATCCACGGTCACGGGCTGGTTTTCGCGGAAGAGCGCCACAATCCGAACATCAATTTTTGGCAGGTGTTTGCGCAGGTCTTCAATGGGATGGGAAACAAGCGGCCCGCCCGCAAACGCACGCACCGACACCAGCGTGACCTTGCCATCGGCAAAGTCGAGCACTTGCAGTGCTTCGGGGAACTGGATGAGTCGTTCAATGTGCTCGGTGACGCTTTGCTCCGGGCAAATCACGTGGTCCACGTTAAAGCCTTCATCGCCTTGCAGATTGGCCTGTTCAAGCATTTCCGGGGAGCGAACGCGGGCGATGCGGCGTGGCACATTGAATTGCAGTGCTGCAATTCTGCAAGCAACCAGGTTGGTCTCGTCGCTGCGGGTCACCGCCACCAGCATGTCTGCATCTTCCGCACCCGCCTGCCTGAGCACACGTGGCAACACGCCATTGCCAGCCACGGTGCGCAGGTCGTATCGGTCCTGCAGATCTGCCAACACGGCCGGGTCAGGGTCGATCAGGGTGATGTCGTTGTGCTCGGAGACCAGGCTTTCTGCAAGGCTTGCGCCCACACGCCCGGCTCCGACGATGATGATTTTCATGCGATGTTTTTGCGCGCGGTTCGGCCCACCTCAACACCCAACTGCTTGAGTTTGCGGTAAAGGTGGGTGCGCTCAATGCCGGTGCGCTCGGCCAGGCGGGTCATGCTGCCATTTTCCAGGCGCAGGTGATACTCAAAGTAAATGCGCTCAAAGGCATCGCGGGCATCGCGCAGCTGTGCATCCAGGTCCAGGGTTGACAGCTCGGCCAGGGCCTGACCCAAAGGCGTGCTGTCCGTTGAACCTGACTGGCTGCCACCCACCGAAGGCGTCAGCGCGGTGGCGGCGGCGCCGGCAGAAGCTGGCGTGGTGGCTTTGGGCTGCGCCTGCATCAACGCGCGTGCTGACTGCACCATGCGACCTCGCGCCAGGCCTTTTTCGACTGCGCCCAGCAGCTTTTGCAATGCGATTGGTTTTTCCAGAAAGTCCAGTGCGCCAATCCGCGTGGCCTCCACCGCCGTGTCAATGGTTGCATGCCCACTCATCATGATGACGGGCATGGTCAAAAGACCCTTCACGGACCATTCTTTCAACAGGGTGACGCCGTCGGTGTCTGGCATCCAGATGTCGAGCAGCACCAAGTCGGGTTGCTCTTGATCCCGAAGTGCCCTGGCCTGGCTGGCGTTTTCTGCCAGCAGCACCGCATGCCCTTCATCACCAAGGATTTCAGAGAGCAGTTCTCGAATTCCAATTTCGTCATCAACAACGAGAATGGTCGCCATGGTTGCAGTGTTCCTTCCTTTATGCGGCCTGACTGTGTTCTGTCGGCAAAAGCGTCTCGTTCAAAACGGGAAACGTGATTTCTACGGCTGCGCCCACCACGTGTCCTTGTGCATCTACCCTGTTTCTGATGGCAATACGCGCCTTGTGCTCATCGGCAATTTTCCTGACGATGGCGAGCCCCAAACCGGTGCCCTTGGATTTGGTGGTGATGTAAGGCTCAAAGGCCTTGGCCAACAGATCCGGATTGAAGCCGGGCCCGTTGTCTGCCACCACCAGCTTCACGCCCACCAGCTGGTCCTGATCACCTTCGGGCGATTTCAATCCTTCGGTGCGCAACTCAACGCGCGGTGTCTCGCACTCTGCACAGGCATCTTGTGCATTTTGCAACAAATTATGGAGGACTTGTCGAAGTTGAGACGAATCTCCAGCCACCGGCGGCAAATTTTCAGTCAATTTGGGAATGAGCCGCGAACTGCCATTCTCGTCTCCATCCAGCTGTGCATCGTAGAGTGCAAGCACGTCGATCACTAGCTCATTCAGATCCAGCAACTTCAGGTCGGCCGGCGGCAGGCGTGCATAATCCCGAAAATCGTTGACCAAACGCTTAAGCGATTCCACCTGGTTCACGATGGTGCGTGTGGCGCGTTGCAAAATGCCGGACTCCGGCTCCTGCAATTTGGAGGCGAGCTTCATTTGCAGACGCTCTGCAGACAGCTGAATCGGCGTCAGCGGGTTTTTGATTTCGTGGGCCAATCGACGGGCCACCTCGCCCCAGGCGGCTGTGCGCTGCGCCGAAATCAGGGCTGTGATGTCATCGCACACCAACACGTAGCCTGCCTTTTCGCCGGGCAGGCGAGAGCCTCGTACCAAGATGGATTTGGAGCTCTGAGAATCGTAAGCGCGAGGAATTTCAAGCTGCTTTTGCCATATGCCACCGTCGCCGGATTCTTCCCCCTGATGATCGGCCACGCTGGCGCGCACGGCCATGGCGAAGCCTTCGAGCCCGTGCACATCGTCCAGGGGATGGCCCTGATTCTCGGCCAGTGAGCGGTCAAAAATGCGCAGTGCGCCCTCGTTGTACATTTTCAGGCGCAGTTTGTGGTCGAGCACCAGCACTCCCGCCGACAGGCTGCTCAACAGGCTTTGCAAAAAATCATGGTTGGCAGCCAGCTGGTTTTGGTTGGCCTGCAATCGGCGTTGGGCTTCAGACAACTGGCGCGTCATGGTGTTGAAGCTTTCCACAAGCTCTGCCAACTCATCGTCGGCATTGACCGGCTGCATGGTTTTGAAATCGCCCTTGGCCAAGGCCTTGGTGCCCTCCGCCAACCACAACAGGGGGGAAGACAAGCGGGATGACAACCAGAACGCTGCCGCCACTGACACAAACACGGTCAACAGCAGGGCCAGCGTGAGCGTGATGCCGTAGATTTTTCTTAAACCAGAACGCGACAGTTGCAATTCCTGATAATCGCGATAAACACTTTGCACTGCATTGGCGCGCTGGGAGAGGCTGGCCGGCACGGGGTGCATGATCTGAACGTAGCGCTGGCCCAAGTCAAAACTGGTAAGCGGGGGCGCAATCGGCACCACCACCCGCATGTACAAACGGCCTTCCGGGTCCTGGGGGTCGGGCTCGATTTGCTGAAAAGGGCGGGTCATCAGGGCCTGCCTGAGCATCACCTGCGTGGGCAAACTGGGCAGCAGGCTGTCAAGCTGCCCCCCGGCGTTGCCAATCACCTGGCCGGTCTCTGACAGCAGGGTCAGCTCTTGGACATTGGCAGCATCGCGCAGGCGGGGCAGCTCCAGCAATTGCTCGCTGGGTGTGGCCCTGGAAAGCTCGATCGAGATGGATTGGCCTTTCAGGCTCAGCTCGCCGATGAGACTGTCCAACGCCGTTTGACCCAAATTCAAACCGGATTCCAAGGCTCCATCGACACGCACATCAAACCAGCTGTCGATGCTCTTGGCCAAAAACTGCACCGACACCAGGTACAGCACCAGACCGGGGATCAAACCCATGAGCGCAAACGAAAGTGACATGCGCAACAACAGGCGAGAGCCGAATACGCCAGCCCGGTAACGGCGCACCATGCGCACAATGAGCAACACCAGAATGCTGAACAGACCCGCGGCAATGATGCCGTTCAAGCTAATCAGCAGCGGATAGTTGTCTTCAAAAAAATCGGTGTTGGAAGAGGCTGAAGCCAGCACAAAAAGCAGCACACCGCCCAAGCCACCCAACACAAGCAGGGCGTAGCGCAACCAACGTGTATTTTCCAACCAGGGATTCATTTCAGGGCCTCACGCCGGGGCGTGAATTCGAAAGTGACCCACTCGGAGGAGAGGTCCCATTCGCTGTTCACCAATGCACTGATTTGAAAGGGTTTGGGCAACTCCGTCAACAGCAACCTGAAACGCACCTGTGCGGTGTACTGTTCCCCCCAGGCAATTTGATCGCGGTGAATCACCGTCCAGTTGCTCACCCTGGACATGCGGTCTGTCATCTCATCCAGCGTGGCAGCGGTGTAGGTGTTGCTGGGGGTAATGAGGCGGTAGTTTCGCGTGAGCGCGTTGTAAGAAAGATTGTAGGTGTAGGTGGTGCTGATGGTTTGTTCATCCATCCAATACCAGCGGGGGCGCAGAAGCTGAAAATCCACCGCAAATTGCAAGGGCAGACCCCGGTCGACAGCCTCGCGCAATTTGTGGCCCAGTTGGATGTCAAACTCAGCGGCCAGGTTCCAACCCGCGCCCATGGGTGGCTTCGTGGGCTCCAGTTTGACGGCCGTGACCCGCGTGGAGGAGTCTTGCTGGGCGTGGGCAAGGCCAAACCAGGCAGCACACCAGACGCAAAGCAACATGCACAGCATGGTGTGCGCACGGTACAAGATCGGGAGGTTGTGCAGCCGAAAACGATTCAAGGCAACCCCTTATGCCCGGATTGCTTTCTGAAACCGGGCATAGAAAAAACCATCGGATGCAGCCTGACCTTCACCGAAATCAGTGGGCAGCAGCAAGCCGGGCGCAGGCATTGGCACTGCATCCGCATGGTTGTCTTCAAAAGCCTTGGCCAGCAAGGGGCCCTCGTCGG
>DASUEC010000363.1:0-4583 GCA_036275255.1 Limnobacter sp.
GCCAACCAGCTACCCAACAATGTGCTGAGCCTGTTGCAGTAAGCGTATGAAGTAGTTGAACCTGTGTAGACCAAGCAGCAGCCTGCTTACCCGGATTCCTGGAAGCCGGTTGTTTTAGAGGGGGTGGGGTACAACACCCACCCCGTTTTTTTTGATGCAAAGCCCGACACCCGTCCGGTGGGCTTGAGGCACAGTTATTGAAATGGATTATGTATTCCCTTATCCCAGGGAATACATAATCCATTTTTTCCATTAACTCCCCCAACACGCTCAATAAAAAAACAACAAAAACCCTAAAGTTTTTATTTTAAAAATCGATAAATAGGCATCGGTGATGAGAAACCGAGATGGCTGAAATAAAAAACCTTTCAACCATTATCTCAATACCTTTTCGGAGTTAATACCATGTTAGGAATCAACACAAACTCACCCTCACTGAATGCCCAGATGAATCTGGCCAAATCAGCAGGCTCTCTTGAAACATCGATTGCCCGCCTGTCCTCGGGTTTGCGCGTCAACAGCGCCAAGGACGACGCCGCTGGCCTGGCCATTGCCGAACGCATGAACGCCCAGATCAAGGGCTTTGATGTGGCAGCGCGCAACGCCAACGACGGCATCTCCCTGTTGCAGGTGGCCGATGGTGCCATGGGCAAAATCAGTGACAACCTGCAGCGCATGCGCGAACTGGGTGTGCAAGCCAAAAACGGCACATTGAACGCCACCGACCGTGCCAACCTGAACCGCGAGTTCACGGAGCTGGCCAACGAAGTGGGCCGTGTGGCAACTGGCACCACCTTCAACGGCAACAGCGTGTTTGCAGCCGCCAACAAGAGCGTGAGCCTGCAAATTGGTTCTGGCAACGCCACTGGGGATACACTGGCTGTCAACCTCACGGCAGACGGCACCGCTGGCGGTAACGATCTGCAAACCACGCTGGGCGGTACCACGCAGGCGGCGATTGCAACCGCATTCGGCGGAGTTGACACGGTGGCCAACGCAACCACTGCAATCACCACGATTGACACACAGATCAACAACATCACCAACCTGCGTGCAACCGCCGGTGCCGGTTTGAGCCGTCTGGACCAGGTGGTGTCTTCTCTGGAGACCACCAGCGCCAACCTCAGCTCGGCACGCGGACGCATCATGGACGCCGACTTTGCCAAGGAAACTGCCAACCTCACCCGGGTGCAGATCCTTCAGCAGGCCGGCACCGCCATGCTCGCCCAGGCCAACCAGCTGCCCAACAACGTGTTGAGCCTGCTGCGGTAATTGGTGATGCGCTGACCAAACTGCCCCCAAACCACCACAAGTGTGCGCGGGGGCACACACAAGGCCCGGGAGAGACACACTCACCGGGCTCTTATTGCTAAAGAAAGGCGGAAAACCCGCCGTTAATCCGATCATGAGTGCTTGTAATGCCTGGATAGAATTGAAAAGGTGGCGAAAATGAACATTACCAAGCTAGCCGAATATACAAGCGGACTGCAAACCTCGCAGACGGGCAATGCCGCAGCAGCAACAGCTGCTGCAGGAAGGCCCGTGCAACCGATTTTGGGTGAGCAGGCCGAGCTGAGCGTCAGCGAGGTGCTCGAGGTGGTTCAAAAAGCAAACGCCGCCATGGCCAATAACCAGTCGAATTTGCAATTTGTGGTGGACCCCGACAATGGCAAGCCCATCGTACAGATTGTGGACCGGGAGACCCAGGAGGTGCTCAAGCAGATTCCATCGGTGGAAATGCTGAAAATCGCCAAGGCAATTGAAAAAATGCAAGGCGTCCTGATGTCCAGAGAGGCATGAGGCGCGCTGAATCAGGAGTGTAGTGATGGCAAAGATCTCGTCGGCAGGCATTGGTTCAGGGCTGGACATAGAGGGCATCATCGGATCCCTGATGGCCGCGGAACGAATCCCCTTGTCCAAAGTGACGCAGGAACGTAACCAGATCAACACCAAAATCTCGATTTATGGCGTGATCAAAAGCTCGTTCTCACAGTTGCAAAGCGCCGCGCAGAAACTCACCAACCTGAGCAATCTCAACCCTTTGAAGGCCACATCCAGCGATGACAAAATGATCAGCGCCTCCGCCACTTCAAGCAACGCGCAAGGCATCTACAACATCTCCGTGAGCCAATTGGCCAAAGCACAAAGCGTGGCAGCACCCAGCGTGGCCAACAGCGATGCAGTCGTTGGCACGGGCAGCCTAACCATTGCCCTGGGCAGCTACAATTCTGTGGCCAATACATTCACAAGCAACCCTGACAAGACGCCGGTCACCATCAGCATCGGCCCTGGTCAGCAAACACTCGAGGGCATTCGACAAGCCATCAACGATGCCAACGCCGGTGTGAATGCATCAATAGTGAATGATGGAACAGGCGCACGGTTGGTTTTGACCAGCAAAGACACAGGAGAGATCAACGGATTCAGGCTCACTGTGGCTGATGATGATGGCAGCAATACCAATACAAGCGGCCTCTCAAGCCTGGCGTTTGATCCGACCGCCGCATCGGGCGCCGGAAAAAACGCCCAATCCCTGCAAGTGGCGCAAAATGCAAACTTCACCATCAACAACCTGGCAGTCACCAAAGCGAGCAACACCGTGACCGACGCAGTGGATGGCCTTACCCTCAACTTGAAAAACATCACCACCAGCCCGGTCACGCTGGAGGTTGGGCTGGACAACGACGCACTGAAAAAGACGCTGGATGAGTTTGTATCTGCGTACAACAAAATTCGTGGCAATTTGAAAGACCAGCAAGAAGAAAACGCCACACTTTCAAGGGAAACCACCCCCGCCTCGCTTGAGCGGCAAATGCGCAACATCGTGAGGGAGACCGTGGCCGCCTACGGAATTGGCCTCTCAGACATCGGCATGAGCTTTGACAAAGACGGGGTGCTGTCCCTGAACAAGCCGAAACTGGATGAAGCCATAGCCAAAGACCCTGCTGTTTTACAAAAAGTATTTTCCAACACGGCCATCACAAGTGATGCAAGGGTGACCTACCTCGGCGCCACCAGCAAAACGCTTGAAGGCACGTACGCAATCAACATCACGCAAGCATACAACGGAACAAACACCATCGAAGGGACCATCAATGGTGCGGCTGGCACAGGTGTGGCAGGCACATTGCGCGGTGCACCCGGCGATGACTCGGAAGGTTTGCAGTTTGGTGTTGCACAGGGCGCAAGTGGCAACCTGGGCACCATCACTTTCAGCAAAGGCCTGGCTCAGCGCCTGGAAGAGTGGATTGGCATGTTGTCTGAGGAAGGCGGCGCCCTCGCCTCAAGAACCGAGGGCTTGAACGGCCGCCTCAAGCGCCTGGACGATCAGGAGGACCGGATCAACCTGCGCCTTGAACAGGTGGAAAAGCGTTACAGGGCACAATTCACAGCCTTGGACAGCATGTTGGCCAGCATGCAGCAAACCAGCGCCTACCTCAGCCAGCAACTGGCAGCGCTCAGTTCCAAGTGAAGCCCCCAAAAGGAGTTGGCATGCACAGAACAATGCCCCAAAAACCCTGTTTTTGTGAGCATGGACTCGAGGATCACACCAGTAGACTTTGATCAAGATAAACAATTTCAGTGAAGACTGCCATGATGCACGGAGCCAAAGCTTACGCCCAAGTTGGACTGGAAACAGGAATCAACAGTGCATCGCCACACGGTCTGATCGTGATGCTTTACGATGGCGCGATTGAAGCAATCCGCAAGTCCAAGCTTTACATGGAAATGCAAGACATTGAAATGAAAGCAAAGTCCATTGACAAGGCATTGCGCATCATTCGAGACGGGCTATCTGCAGCACTGGATGTGAAGGCCGGTGGAAACCTGGCCGAACAGTTGCTGGCACTTTATGATTACATCGGCAAGGAGCTTGTGCTGGCCAATCTGCAAAACAACGCCCAACGCATGGACAACTGCATTGGATTGCTCGAAGACTTGCGCGATGCCTGGATGGAAATCGGCAACGGCACTGCAGGCCAATAACAATAGAGAAGGACCGAACAAGACATGATGTTTGCCACCGACAAAAACCGTGCTGTGATGAAGCTTTATGCTGCAATTGCCAATCAAAGCCAGGCCATGCTGGAGTCTGCCAAGGCTGGCGACTGGGACGCATTGTGTGCGGCAGAAGAGCAGTGTTCAAGGCTGATTGCGGAGCTTCAGGGCATCAAGGAGGCTCAGCAAGTCGATCTGAACGAAAAGGAACGCAACGAACACATCAGTTATCTGAAGAAGATCCTCGCCGACGATGCCGCCATTCGTGACATCACCGAGCCTCGCTTGAAGCAGCTGGAAGAGTTTTTGCGCACAGCCAGCAACACACACAAGCTGAGTAACTCGTACGGCTCCAATTGACGACGGGCATTGACTGCACGCTGGGTGTAAAAGATGGCGCTAACTCCGGTCAAACCCTCTTCACCCAACATCAACTCGGTCCTCCAATCCAATCCGGGTGACAAGGTCAGCTCGGGCAAAGGTGAAATCGCCCCCGTGGTGGCTGTACTTTCCCGACAATTGCCGCTGCCCCAGGCACAACAACTGGCTGGGCAGACAGCCATGGTTCGGGTGCTCAAAAGTGG
>DASUEC010000364.1:0-4089 GCA_036275255.1 Limnobacter sp.
TTCAGACCCGATGGTTGCGTGCCATTGAGGCCTTGGGCAGAGACGCCCCCCTGCTGCCCGGCGACCTGAACCCTGCGGACGGGGAACAATAATGGCCGATTTGCTGGATTGGCTGGAGGAGTGCAAGTTTCTGGTTCAGCACACCCACACCGAGGTTGCCACAGGCAAACTCACGCGGGTCGCGGGGTTGGTGATGGAAGCCGTGGGGCTGAAGCTGCCAGTGGGCAGCGTGTGCACGGTGGTACAAAAAGGCACGCCGGCGCTGGAAGCCGAAGTGGTGGGGTTCAATGGTGACAAGCTCTTTCTGATGCCCTCCACCGACGTGCATGGCATGACTCCCGGTGCCAAGGTGATTGCCCAGGAGCCCCCGCCGATAGCCCCAAAACTTGGGCAGAAGGCTCACCCATGGCGCAGACCAGAGGACAAAACCAAACACTTGCCCGTGGGAGACAGCCTGCTTGGACGGGTGGTGGACAGCAACGGCAAGCCGTTGGACAACCTGGGAGAACTTACTTTTGAGAAGCGCTGCCCACTTGCAGCACGCCCCATCAATCCGCTGGAACGCGAACCGATTTCTGAACACCTCGACGTGGGTGTTCGTGCCATCAATGCCCTGCTCACGGTGGGGCGTGGTCAACGGATTGGCTTGATGGCTGGATCCGGGGTTGGAAAATCCGTGCTGTTGGGCATGATGGCCCGATACACCAAAGCAGACCGCGTGGTGGTGGGTTTGATCGGCGAACGTGGCCGTGAGGTCAAGGAATTCATTGAACAGATTCTGGGCGAAGAGGGCCTGAAACGCAGCGTGGTGATTGCTGCGCCAGCGGACGTGAGCCCTCTGCTCCGGATGCAAGGCGCAGCCTACACCCAAGTGGTGGCGGAACACTTCCGCGATCAGGGGCACAACGTGCTCATGATCATGGATTCGCTCACACGCTATGCCATGGCACAGCGCGAAATCGCCCTGGCCATCGGTGAACCACCCGCCACTAAGGGGTATCCACCCAGCGTTTTTGCAAAATTACCCACCCTGGTGGAACGGGCCGGAAACGGCAGAAAAGGCGGCGGCTCCATCACAGCCTTTTACACGGTGCTCACCGAAGGGGATGACCAACAGGACCCCATTGCAGACTCTGCCCGTGCCATTCTGGACGGTCACATTGTGCTATCCCGTCAACTGGCTGAAAGCGGTCATTACCCAGCCATTGACATAGAGCAATCCATCTCCAGGGCCATGCACAACATCGTCCCACCGGGCCACCTGAATGCAGCCCGCCATTTGAAGGCAGCCTTCTCGCGCGTTCAGCGCAACAGGGACCTCATCACCGTTGGCGCCTACTCTCCGGGTGCCGATCCACAATTGGACCATTCTTTGGCCCTTTATCCCAAGATTGAAAAGCTGCTGCAACAGTCAATGTTAGAGAGCGCCAGTTTCGAAGAGGCATTGAATGGTCTTCAAAACCTGTTTCCTGAAGAATTCAAGAAAAATCAACACTAAATCGCTTGGACACTCATGAGCAATGTGCTTCATATCCTGATTGATCAGGCCAAAGAAAAAGCAGACGCCTGCCTGAAGGCGATTGCCAGTACCCAACAAAAAATCGGGCAAGCGCAAGAAAAGCGTCAAATGCTTGAGGATTACGCCAACGAGTGCCAGGGCAGCATGCACAGCCGTGCATCCTCGGGCATCACCGGGCTTCAATTGCGCAACCAACTTGCCTTCGCAGGGAAAATAACCCAGGCCATTGAACAGCAGGACGCCGAACTCAGCTTTCTGCAATCCACATTGACCCATCAACAAACGCAATGGCAGGCCGCCCTTGCAGAGCAAAGAAAATACGAAGCCTTGTTCGAACGCGAGAAAGCCAAACAGGAAAAAGCCCAAAACAAACGCGAGCAGAAAATGAACGATGAGTTTGCAGCGCGCATCCATCGTGTACAAACCGCTGGGGAAACCACATGAGCACACAGGCCACCACCATGAACAGCATCAACAAACTGCAAGGCAATGGCAGCAATACCAAAGCCAAGCCCAAAGATAGCGGCAGCGATGTGCAGTTTGACGCTTTGTTCAGCAATGCCATGGGCCAGCTGGGAGCACAGGGTCAAATTGGCCAACAAGAATCCGCCTTGCGCAAGAGCTTTCTGGACGAAAAAAACGAATCATCCAACCAGGAAAAGACCACACCCAACGATCCAGCGCCGCCCAATCCGGCAATGGTGTGGGCTCAGCGAGACTGGATGCAACCTGCCAGTCCGGCGGTAACAAGCCCATCTGACAGCGACAATTCAGGCGGTGAGTCTGCCTCCGACATGAGCTCGGCGTCAGCCATCAACAACAGCACAGCCCCCAGCAAGCAAGCCGCCAGCCAAGGCATGCAAGGTCGCGACGACCCCGGGCAATCGGATTCCGAAGGAGCGGTGGCCATTGAAAGCCAAACCGCAGCGGAACAACTCCCAGGCAAGGTTGGAAGCGGCAACGCCGCCAGCACCAACATGGCGCAAGCCAACTCGCCCGAGCTGCAACCAACACCTCTCGCAGACACAAATCTTCCGGATGCTGACTTACAGGGTCGAGCAGATCTTCAGACCACGCAAGCACTGGCAGCAGGGTCTGCCAATGAGCCCACAGGAAAAGCGCTCAGCCGCAAGCCTGCGCGTGCCATGCAGTCTGACACGAGCAGCGCCGGGTCCAGCAGCAATGCACCCACACCAAGGGGCGCACTGAACGGACAGGTCGACGCCATGGTGATTGGTGCAGGCAATCAGGCACCCAATCCCGCAACTGCACAGTTGAACAATCCACTTGCACAGCAGCTCATCACAGCCACAGGCAACACAGACGATCTGCCAGGCATTCAAGCTGGCGAAAAAGTGCTTGCCAATCGGGGATCCGCACCGGGAAGTCAAACCAACATGCTTGCCGTGGGTCTGCCCGGCTTGGGAAGCTCCTCCCCCAATATTCAACAAACACAGATCCGCACACCAGTCCACCAGCCAGGGTTTGCCAAGGAGCTGAGCAACACCGTGCAATGGGCGATCGGGAAAAATCTCTCCATGGTCGATATTCGAGTGAACCCGGAGTCGTTTGGCCCCATGAACATGCGACTGGTGCAGCAGGGCCAGCAGGTGCAACTGATCATCAGGACGCAGGATGAAGCCTCAGCCAACCTCTTGCAGCAAGCCCTCGGCGGTCTGAAGGAGGCCATGGCGCAAAACGGACTTCAACTCAACCAGGTACAGGTGTACCACCAGGGCAGCACCAACCTTGCTCACGGGCAAAGCTCCACCAACCAGAATCAACAAGGGCAATCATCCCAGGGCGATGGGCGACAGCAACGCAATTCGCCTGACCATGGGGCAACAGAACCGGGTGGCGCCAACACATCGGTGAGTCGAAAAACAAACGTGGGCAATGGTCGACTGGATTTGTTTGCCTAGGCTCAAAGGCATGCTCCCAGCGAGAATAGGCCAAAAAGACCATGGCTTTTCGGGCATTTGCACACAGGGCTTTAAGACACAATGAATTGTGCGAAACAAACCCTTTGCAATTGACGACACGGAGTAAAAAATGGCCAGAGTAGCCCCAGCGCCTGCTGCAGCTTCCCCGGAGGCAGCACCACCAGCCAAGGGATCGAAAAAGCTCATCATCATCGTTGCCGCTGCACTCATCTTGTTGATTGGCGGTGGCGCTGCAGCCTATTTCTTGGTGCTGGCTCCCAAAGGGGAAGCCACAGAAGAGGCGGTTTCCACCAAACCGGAAACACCGCCAAGCTTTGCAGTGCTGGAGCAGTTTGTTGTAAATCTCGCGGAACCTGACTCCACCCGCTATCTGCAGATTGGAATCACCTATGAGGTGTCAACCCCCATGGCGGTTGAAGAAATTAAAACTTACACACCGGTGATTCGAAGCCGGATTTTGTTGGTGTTGTCAGGCAAGACCGTGGCTGACCTCACGTCCATTGAAGGCAAGCAAAGACTGATGGATGAATTGGTGGATCTCGCCAGGGTGACCGTGCATGGCGACCCCAAAGACCCCACCCGCGGAATCCGCGACGTTCATTTTTCCAGCTTTGTGATTCAGTAAGG
>DASUEC010000365.1:0-4259 GCA_036275255.1 Limnobacter sp.
AGAGCCACCGCGGTGATCACAGAAAACCAGATGTCGTAATTCAAAAACAGGTAACCCACCACCAGCGTGATTTCAATGAGGGTGGGCAGGATGCTGTAGAGGGTGTAACTCACCAGGCTGGAGATGGCGCGTGAGCCACGTTCAATGTCCCGAGTTACCCCGCCGGTCTGGCGGTTCAGGTGGAAGCGAAGCGACAACGCATGCAGGTAATCAAACACCTGGATTGCAATGGCTCGAACCGCGTTCTGCGTGACCCTGGCAAAGAGAAATTCACGCAACTCCGTGAACACCGTGGTGGAAAGCCTCAGCAAACCATAGGCCACCAACAACGCCACCGGCATGGAGGCTGCTGCCAACAAAGCATTCGAACTCAGCAAGGGCGTGAGGTCGTCAATCAGCTCCTTGAGCAGCAAGGGCACACCCACGTTGGCCACCTTGGCGAGCACCAGGCAGCCAATGGCAAACACCACGCGCCATTTGTAGCGCCACAGGTAGGGCAGCAATTGCTGCACGGTGCCCCAATCGGTTCGTTTTCTGGGTCTTGGAGCGTTGGGCTCCACCGAGGCTGTTCGGCGCATGCGATACTTCTTTCACAACACAATGATGGTGGATGCTACCACCAAGCCCCCGGCTTATAAAAATGGAGACAAAGCAATATGGCCATTCAAAACCAAGTGATTCTCATCACAGGCGCCTCAGAAGGGATAGGCGCAGCCCTTGCCATCGCCTTGGCACCCGGCAACAAGCTGGTGCTGGCCGCCCGGCGGATTGAAAAACTTCAGGAGGTGGCCGCCCAGGTGCAGGCCGCAGGCGGGCAAGCCCATTGCGTGGCCTGCGATGTCACCCAGCAGGCCCAATGCGAAGCCCTGGTGGACGAGGCGGTGCGCACCCACGGGCGACTGGACACCTTGGTGAACAACGCGGGTGTGTCCATGCACGCCTGGTTCGAAGACATCACCGACCTGAGCACCTTTGAACAGTTGTTCCGGGTGAATGTGATGAGCATGGTGTGGATTACCCACAAAGCCCTGCCGCACATCAAACAGAGCAAAGGTTTGATCGTGGGTGTTTCCAGCCTGGCCGGCAAAACAGGCGTGCCTGCCCGCACCACCTATTGCACCAGCAAATTCGCCATGAGTGGCTTCATGGAGGCGTTGCGCATTGAACTGATGGGCACCGGCGTGGATGTGTGCGCCATCTTCCCAGGGGTGGTCGACACCGACATTCGCCGCAACGGCCTGAATGCCAAGGGCCAGCGCGCCGGGGTGTCTGGCCTTCGCGAAAAGGGCGCCATGACAGTGGACCAGTGCGTGGCCGAGATGGTGGCCGCCATGGAGAGCCGCAAACGAGAATGGGTGATGACCGCCAAGGGCCGACTTGGCCTAAAGCTAAAGCCATTTGTACCGGGCGTGATTGACAAAATGGCCCGCGATGCGCTGGACGAGCAGCACGGCGGCCCCCAGCACTGACGCGCGTTTTAACGACTAAACTGCAAACAGGGCAACGGCCTGGGTGACCAGGCCAACAGCCATCAACGCCAACACCACCCCAAGCAGGGTCACCGCCTTTCGGTTTACTTCGACCTGCTTGACGAGCTGCGCATTTTGGGCTGCAAGCTCTTTGATCAATTGGGAGGACTGCAGCATTTCTTGCTGCAGCACAGCCAACTGCTCTTCGGCCCTGGCCAAACGCTCCGCCTGAAGCTCCAGCTCAGTCAGCTCATCGATCGCAGCCAAGGGGACACTCACATCCACCTGCCCGTCCACGTTTTTCTTGGACACGGTGTTCCAGAGCTTCACAGCGCCTTCAGCCACCTTGGGGGCGTTTTTAATCACCTCCGTCCAAGGCACCATTTGCAAAACCGTGACCCATCCTGCAGGCATTGTGCGACTCCATGCGTTTTAAACTTGACGGCAGGTTAACCGATTGGCCAGGCAGGCACCAGAGCATTGCACTCTAAAATGCGCACTCTAGGCCCAGGGCGTACAATTCAGGGTATTCCAATTCAAAGACCAGCCTGCCATGACCAACACAACCCGACTGCTGTTGCCCGTAGACCGCACCCCCACGCTGCGCGTCATACCCATGCCCAAAGACTCCAATGCGGCAGGGGATGTGTTTGGTGGCTGGATCATGGCCCAAGTGGACCTGGCAGGCTCAGTGCCTGCTGCAGCACACGCCAAAGGCCGCATCGTGACCGTGGCAGTCAACGAGTTTATTTTCAAAGAGCCTGTGCTGGTGGGCGACCTTTGCAGCTTTTACGCCGACGTGGTCAAAGTGGGCCGCACGTCCATGCAAGTGTATGTGGAGGTTTTTGCCCAGCGTCGCCTTCAGCCCGATGATGTGGCCAAAGTGACCGAGGCCTACATCACCTATGTGGCTGTGGATGAAAACCGCAATCCAAGGCCGGTGGACCCGCTGAAGTAAACGCGTCTAGAACTGGCTCAAGTCCTGCTGATGCATCTCGAAGGCAAACTCCACCTCGTTGACGTGCTGCCAGCTGCTCTGGCCCTTGGCCTGCTTGCGTGACAACTCGATGCGGTAGTCGTAGCGATCGGGGCGGTAAAGGCCCTTGAGCACTTGCACGGGGCGCCCGTTTTCGTCGTAAGCCACGCGAGAAATGGCCAGCAACGGTGCCCCTACGGGCACACCCAAAGCGTAGGCCACCGAGGCATCGGCCAAACGGGCCGAGATGGTTTGCCTGGCCTTGGCCACCTTCACCCCCGCCTCTTCGAGCAAAACCAGAATTGGAAACTCCTTGAGGCGGCGACGACAAATGCGACCCGACAAATCTTGAGGAATGAAGCTTGTGAGGTGAGCCACTGGTTGACCGTTGAGCTGGCGAATCCGGATGAGCTTTTCAACAATGGCATCGCTTGGCAAGTGCAGCAGAGTGGCAATGTCAGCCGGTGGAATAATGCGCTTGGAAGTGATGAGTTGCAGGTCGGACGAATCTCCACTGGCTTGCAAACGCATGGCCGACGCACTCAAGAGCTGACTGTGCCCAATGGAGGCACTGCGCGACTCTGAGCGGGGTTTTACAAATGTACCCTTGCCGCGCCCCCTGGCCACCAAGCCCTCTTTCACGAGGTCTTGCAAGGCACGGCGCATGGTCACGCGCGACACATTGAACTGCTCGGCCAACACCAACTCACCCGGCAAAGGCTTGGCATCGTAGTGCCCTTCAATGATCTTCTCGCGCAGAATCAGGTAAATCTGATGGTACAGCGGCACCACCTGGTTGGGGTCGAGCCTGCTGTCTGGGGTGACGGCTTCGCCGGTGGCTGCAAGGGGAAAGGGAGTGTCCATGAATAAGTCCAGTGCTGCGGGTGCTACTGGGCTAGATAATACAACACAATGCAAAACAATTCATAAAAAAAGCCGGTGCACATGGCACCGGCCTTTTTTGGGGGCACATCCCACCCTGCCCGCTTATTCTTCTTGGAAAGCTTCTTCGCGCTTTTTGCGAATGGCCGGGCTGAATACAACCACCAATGCCAGCACAGCAATGGCCAGCATGGCGGCACTGATAGGCCGGGTTACCAGTACCGAATAATCACCGCGCGACAGCAGCAACGCCCTGCGCAGATATTCTTCCATCATGGGCCCCAGGATGAAACCCAACAACAAGGGCGCAGGTTCGCACTTCAGTTTGGCAAACACGTAACCAAGCACCCCAAAGCCAGCCAACAAATACAGGTCAAAAATCTTGTTGCCCAGGCTGAACACCCCAATGCAGCAGAACACCATGATGGCCGGGTAGAGGAAGTGGTACGGCACGGAAATCATCTTCACCCAAATGCCGATGAGCGGAAGATTGAGCACCACCAGGAACAGGTTGCCAATCCACATGGAGACGATCAGCCCCCAAAACAGGGCGGGCTGCTCGGTCATGACGGCAGGCCCAGGGGTGATGCCCTGGATGATCATGGCACCCACCATCAGCGCCATCACGGGGTTGGACGGAATACCCAGGGTGAGCAATGGGATGAACGATGTTTGTGCACCCGCGTTGTTGGCTGACTCTGGGCCGGCAACCCCCTCAATGGCACCCTTGCCGAACTGCTCAGGTGTTTTGGAGATTTTTTTCTCGATGGAGTAGGCCGCAAAAGAGGCCAACATGGCACCACCACCAGGCAAAATGCCCAGCAAAGAACCCAAGCCCGTGCCACGGATGATGGGGCCAGCCATGCGCTTGAAGTCTTCCTTGGTGGGCAACAGGCCTTGCACCTTGCTCACCATGGCAGAGCGCAGATGCT